>DATGTQ010000132.1 GCA_035301805.1 Tissierellales bacterium | reverse complement strand
TCAGACCCTCTGTCAACTTTAAAATCTAATTTTTTTAAAAATTCAATTGTTTGATTTACTGTTAAATAGTCTTTTTCCATTTCAAAAGGCATATTTATATAAATATCTATGGGAGCCTTTACTATTTTTTCAAGTAATACTAATTCTTGCGGCCTATAGCTGAAGAATTTATCTATTATTACAAAATCCAAATTATCAAAAAAACTTAAATCTTTTTCTAAAGTTTCTATGGCTTTAAAAAAACTTTCTTCTCTATCCATTAATCCATTGTCTTCTAAAAACTTTTCATATCTAGAATATATTATTCCAATTTCTTTATAAAAAAGGCTATTAGGAATTCTATTATTAAAACATTCATCATTTATCAAAGATCTTTTTATTTCTCCAATTATACCACTAATGCTTTTTACAAATCCTTCTGTATGTACTAGTTCTTTATAATATACTATTTCTCCTGCTTGTTCTAATTCTATTAAAATTTTTGATATAATACTTTCCTTCATTTCTTTGTCTATAAAAGTATAACTGTTGTTATCTAATAATCTATCTACAATATCATCAAAAGTAAAAGCATTAATATTAAAAGCACCCTTTAAATCTTTTAAGAGTGCTCTTCTATATTCAGTCAATAATTTCCCATTTGGTAAAATATAAAAAAATTTATCTCCCTTATTTTTCCTTACATAATCTTTTGCCATTAACAATAGTTCTTTATCCCGGTCATTATCTGTAGACCCATAATAGACTACTCTTTTTACCATAATTTCACCTCAAGTTTGTAAAACTATTACTTAATATTATCAAAAGCAATTTTTGCAGCACCTATCACACCTGCATCATTTAAATATTTAGCTGGAAGTATTTCCATACCTTCTGGACTATTGCAATATACTTTATAATTTTCTATCATTTTATTCCACCATTTTTCTCTTGAATTAATAACTCCACCACCAATTATTAATCCTTGTGGATCAAATATATTTTTAATACTTACTATAAATGTAGCTAAATCCTTGGTAAATTTATCTATTGTTTCTATGCAAGCGGGATCATTATTATTTTTAAATATTTCTTCCCCCATTAAATGGTTGCCTGTTATTTCTTCATAATTAACTTCTATACCTGTTCCAGAAATATATCTTTCTGCACAACCTTTTTGTCCACAACCACAAGACCTACCGTTAGGATATAGTATAGAATGGCCTAACTCTGCTCCTTGATATTTATTCCCATGCCATATACCTGTTTTTTTATTCCATATACCTCCACCTACACCGGTACCTAAGGTTATCATAATAAAACTCTCTAATCCTTTACCTCCACCTACCCAGCCTTCACAAATTGCTGCTACATTTGCATCGTTTTCCACAAACACTGGTAAGCCACCAAATTTTTTTGCCATTTCTTCTTTTAAATTTACTCCTACCCAATCCCCAATATTTCCACCATGATATAGTACTTGTCCCTTTTCTGTATCTATAAATCCAGGAGTACCTATTCCTATTCCCTTTATTTCTTCATCTTTCATTAATTCTTTTATAACATCAGCTATTCCATCTAATACTCCTTGCCTTCCATCTTTATCTTTAGTTTCTATAGTAATCTTATTTAATATTCTGCCTTTTTCATTTACTACACCGCCGTTAATTTTAGTACCACCTAAATCTATTCCAATAACCTTTCCCATTTTACATGCCTCCATTTATATGAATTTCTTTAATTCTAGAAAAAGATTTTCTAAAAATTCATAATTAATATATCCCGCTCCAACTAGATAATAATAATCCATAAGTTTGGGATGAAATTCTAATTGTAATAATTCCTTAGTAAATATATGGGCTGCAATATCACTAGTTTTAACTACTGGATATTCTCTTTTTACAATTCCTATATGTTTAACTATTAATGGCTCCAATTTTTCACTTGTAATTCCTATTTCCTTGTTCTCTAAGCAATGAAATAATTCATGAGCCAACTGTATCTCTTTTATTTGATTATAATTAAAAGTGTTGCTTAGCTCTAATTCCTTAAGTTTTTCTTCAATTCTACTTATAGATTTATTATAAAGTACTATCTTTTTCTTTCCATCATATTTTCCTCTAAGCTTAATTAATTCAAAACCATATTCGTCAGTATCTAATATAACCTTTATCCCTTTATCTTCACAAATTTTTTCTAAATCTATTGTAGCATAAGTTGATAATAATTTCTTAGCAGTCTCTAAACCAATGTTAATAGATTCTTCTACATAATATTTAATCTCTTCATCTGGCATCTTCTTATATAACTCATCTTCCCTTAATTCTGCCAAAGACATAACCTTATCTGTAGCTAAATTTTCGAGTTTATTTAACTCCAATGAAAACAACCCCTTTACAAGTGAGAAAAAGGGATGGTCCTTTTTTCTCACTTTATACTAAATTTTCAACTCTTTTTCCGTTAAATCTTTTTCTGTACATACCTTTATACCATTATTAAGTAATAACCCAGCTGTTATTCCTTTCCCCTCAGTTAATATACCACTGAAACTCCCATCATATATTTTACCATTTCCACAAGAAGGACTTTTAGATTTAAGTATTGCTTTTTTTGCCCCTACTACCTTTGCAATTGCTAATGTCTTTTTAGCTCCCTCTAAAAACTTTTCTGTACAATCTTCGCCATTCTTATTTATTACCTTAATATTATCATTATTCATGATAATTTCGCAAGGAGTTCTTGGAATTGAAAGTCCTCCTAATACTTCTGGACATACTGGTACAGCCTTACCTTCTTCCACTAATCTTTTTACTCTTTCATCTGTATTATCCCTTCCATCATACCTACATTTAATTCCTGCAAAACATGCACTTACTATGTACAATACCACACCACCTTTAGAACTGAAAAAAGTGAGAAATGAGAATGTGAGAAAAAGGACCATCCCTCTTTCTCACTTTTTCTCAGTTTATAATTAATTGTCTATTTGTTGCGTCAAGTTTCGCTTTTATCCCGAAGGGGATGGTTATCATTGGCTGGCAATGGCCTGATTGGAAATTATATATTGTTGGTTTGCCTAAAGGCTTTATAATGTCCTTAATAACCTGCCTTAAGGAAAGACTGTCTGCATATTCAGAAGTTTTAGCCTCGCAATTGTTAAAATCTCCTAAAATAATTCCACTGGCATCTTTAAACTTTCCAGCTAATCTTAACTGGGTAAACATCCTATCTATACAATAAGGTTCTTCTCCTATTTCTTCAATAAATAATATCTTTCCTTTTGTGTCAATTTCATAAGGTGTTCCTAAGGTATCAGCAAGTAGACATAAATTTCCTCCAATTATCTTCCCTTCTGCTATTCCTCCATTTATTATTTCTATTTCTTCCTCTGGAGGGTTTACAAGTTCTCCTATCAAGTTATTTTCTAATACTGAATTATATAAACTATTCTTTGAAAAATCATCAAAGTCTTCAATCATATTAGATGCTACCATTGGTCCGTGGAAGGTTACTAAGTTTGATTTTTGATTTATAGCTATATGGAGAGCTGTTATATCACTATAGCCTATAAATACTTTGGGATTATTTTTTATTGCTTCATAGTCTAATAATTCTAATATTCTTGGGGTTCCATATCCGCCCCTCATACAGATAATACCGTCAATATTTTCATCTTCAAACATATTATTAAGTTCTTCTGCCCTTGATTTATCTGAGCCTGCAAGATATCCATATTCTTCATAACAACTTTCTCCTACTTCGACTTTAAAGCCCATTTTCATTAATTGTTTATAGGCTTTTTCAACATTTTCCTTAGAAGTAGGACTGGCGGGAGATATTAATCCCAGTCTATCCCCAAATTTCAATCCTTTTGGTCTTAACATGTAAATCCTCCTCTACTACATAAAAAACAGTTTTGAAACATATACCGCTACTAATAATCCAGCTAAATCAGCTAATAAGCCTGCTGGCAACGCGTGCCTTGATTTCTTAATTGCTACAGATCCAAAGTATACTGCTAATACATAAAAAGTAGTTTCTGTAGACCCCATCATAACTGCAGCCATTCGCCCTAATAGGGAATCAGGACCATGGGTAGTAATCATATCAGACATTACCCCTTGGGCTCCTCCCCCTGATAGTGGCCTCATGAAAGCCATGGGTAGGACTTCACCAGGTATTCCAATAGCACTTGTTATTGGACTTAGTGCCTTAGTTAATAAATCCATAGCTCCAGATGCTCTAAAAGCCCCTATAGCAACTAACATAGCTACAAGGAAAGGAATTATTCTTACTGCTGTACTGAAGCCTTCTTTTGCTCCTTCAGTAAAAGACTCATATACCTTAACCTTCCTAATCATTCCAAAAAGAATTATTCCTACAAACGTAAATGGTATTGCATATTTTGAAATTCCTTCAACAATCTTAACAAACATATTCCCTTCCTCCTTTATTTTTTAGTTTCTCCATACTGACTTTGCAACTTATATTTAGGTAATTTCCCCAACATTTTAGTAGCAATAATAGCAACAACAGTTGATGCTACAGTTGCTACTATTGTAGGTCCTATAATATTTGTTGGATTAGTGGCACCTGCAGCTGTCAAAATAGCTATGGTAGATGCTGGTATTAAAGTTACAGATGAAGTATTGATTGCTAAGAACATTACCATTGCATCTGTAGCTGTATCTTTCTGTTCATTTAACTCTTGTAATTCTTGCATTGCCTTCAACCCTAAAGGTGTAGCAGCATTTCCTAATCCAAGAATATTGGCTGCTATATTCATAACCATAGCTCCCATAGCTGGATGATCTTCCGGTACATCTGGGAATAATCGAACTGTTATAGGTCTTAACCCTTTAGCAATTTTTTCAACTAAACCAGAATCCTCAGCAATTTTCATAATACCTAGCCATAAGGCCATTACCCCTATTAGCCCCATAGCTAGTTCTACTCCAGTCTTTGCATTTTCAATAGCGGCCTCAGTTACTGCCTCTATATTTCCCGTAACTGCTCCTACAACGAAACCAATAATTAATAATGCTGCCCAAATAACATTAATCATCTTACAAAACCCCCTTATTTAATATTTTTATCCATTTTATATTATATTTTAATACATAATGTATTAACTTAAAATACAGTGGCTATTTCTTTTATATTAGCTAAATCCTCTCTATAATCTTCATCCTCGGGGTTTAAGCTATTAATAACTACACCACTAGATTTACCTGTAGCATGAATATACTTGTCATTGCCTATGTACATGGCAACATGTCCAGGATAATAAAGTAAATCTCCTAATTGTATTTCTTCCTTACTTATTCTTTTCATACCAAACTCTTCTTTAATCTGTGAATCTCTATATATTATTATACCATTTATTAAATAAGTAATTGAACAAAGTCCAGAACAATCAATTCCCAAAGTGGATTTACCACCCCAGCGGTATTGAGTACCTAAATAAGTTAAGGCTGTTTCTACTACCCTTTTTCTTAAAAGCTTTTCATTCTGTCCTTGTCTAGTTCGGGTCCTCTCCCCGACAAAATCCCTTCTAATCCATCCTATTTTTCCATTGGGAATTTCAATTTCTACCCATTCTTCTTTTTCTTTTCCTGTAAGTTTAATTATAGCACCTCTTGTCAATTGGAGAATGGGAAAACTTTGGTATCTTGGTTCTGCCATTGCATCTCCAATACCCCAATTAAATATATGATTTGCCTCTTCATCCCATTTACTACAGCTCTCATCTATCAATAACTGACTTTCGTGAATATATCCTTTATATCTATAATCTGTTTCAACAAAATACCAACCTTCTTCATTTTCTTCTAGTATTTTTACGGTTCTACCAAAAAGTGTTTCATCTGCTAATTCTTTTTCAAATCCCGGTTCTTGTTTTAAAGAACCTATAGTAGTTTTGACAACGCCAACCTTTTCCATGTAACCCCCTCCTATTTTACTAAATGACAAGCCACATAATGATTACTTCCTCCATCCTTAAATCTTGGCTCAGTTTCTTCACATATATTTTCAGAATACCTACACCTAGTATGGAATCTACAGCCCTTTGGTGGATTTAATGGGCTAGGTACATCTCCTTCTAGTAATATTTCTTCCTTTTTAACTCCTACTTCTGGAATTGGTATAGCTGATAATAGAGCTCGAGTATAAGGATGTAAAGGGTTTCTATATAATTCATCTCCATCTGCTAGTTCCACTATCTTTCCTAGATACATAACTCCTATTCTATCACTTAAATGTTTTACTACACTTAGGTCATGGGCTATAAATATATAGGTTAAAGACAATTTTTGTTGAAGTTCATTCAACAAATTTAATATTTGGGATTGGATAGATACATCTAAGGCAGATACAGGCTCATCAGCAATAATTAAGTCTGGATTCAATGCTAAAGCCCTTGCAACTCCAACTCTTTGTCTTTGGCCTCCACTAAATTCATGAGGATATCTAGACATATAAACAGGGTCCAATCCTACTTCATCTAACAGATTAGAAACTAATTTATCTCTTTGTTTCTTATTTATATTAGGTTGATGTATTTCATAACCTTGACCAACTATTTCTTTCACAGTTTTTCTCGGGTTTAAGGAAGAAAAAGGATCTTGAAAAATCATTTGCATTTCCCTGCGAGTATCTAACATTTCATTTTTAGTAAAGTTTAATATATTTTCATCTTTAAAAATAACATCCCCTTCCATCGGTTCAACAAGCCTTAATATACTTCTTCCTAAGGTAGACTTACCACATCCACTTTCCCCAACTAGTCCGAGAGTTTCCCCTTTTTCTACATAAAAGGACACCCCATCTACGGCTTTTACATAACCTGTTATTCTATTAAAAAAACCCCCTCTTATTGGAAAAAAGGTTTTTAAATCTTTTACCTCTAATAAAATATCTTCCACTTTAATCCTCCTTCCCATCTATTAACCAACAGGCAACTTTCCTATCTGGTTCTCCTAATGATACTAGTTTAGGTTCTTCTTCCAAACATTCTTTTTTTACATATTCACAACGAGAACTAAAGCTACAACCTTCTGGTAAATTATAAAAGGTTGGTACATTTCCCTTTATAACATGTAATTGTTCTTTTCTTTTACCTGTTAGCTTTGGAATAGAATTTAACAATCCAATAGTATATGGATGTTGAGGATTATTGAAAATATCTTCTACATTTCCCTGTTCTACTATTTTTCCAGCATACATAACTATTACTTTATCTGCCATTTCTGCCACTACGCCTAAATCATGGGTAATAAATAGTATAGAAGAATTATATTCTTTTTTCAAGTTCCTCATCAAATGTAATATTTGAGCTTGAATAGTTACATCTAAAGCTGTAGTGGGTTCATCAGCAATTAAAAGTGTAGGATTGCAGCTTAAAGCCATAGCAATCATAACCCTTTGTCTCATACCTCCTGAAAGCTGATGAGGATATTCTTTTACTCTTTTTTCTGGTAATGGAATACCTACCTTCCTAAGCATTTCAATAGACTTTTTATTGGCCTCACTTTTATTTAAACCTTGGTGTAGAATAATACTTTCAGTAATTTGATTACCTACAGTATATACGGGATTTAAGGAAGTCATAGGCTCCTGAAATATCATAGCTATATCATTTCCTCGGATATTTCTCATTTCAGATTCACTTTTTCTCAATAAATTTTCCTCGTTAAATAGTATTTCCCCAGAAACATATTTTCCTGGAGGAGTTGGTATTAATTTTAATATGGACATAGCGGTAACTGATTTTCCGCAACCCGATTCTCCTACTACACAAAGGGTCTCACCTTTTTCTATATTAAATGATACTCCATCTACAGCTGGTACTATCCCCTCTAAAGTATGAAAATAAGTTCTTAAATCATTGACCTCTAACATAATCAATCCCCCTTAGTCATCCATTCTTGGGTCAAGAGCATCCCTTAATCCATCTCCAAATAAATTAAACCCATAAACTGTTAACGCAATAGCTATACCTGGAAATATGACTAAATGGGAAGCTGAAATAAAATATTTTCTTCCATATTCTATCATCGAACCCCATGTTGCCGTAGGTGGTTGAGCCCCCAATCCTAAAAAAGAAAGTCCTGCTTCTGACATAATAGCCCCTGATATACCCATAGTTGTTGATATAATTACTGGTGCCATACAATTAGGTAAGATTTCCTTAAAAATAATTTCTGCATCTGAAGCTCCTAAGGACTTAGCAGCTTCTACAAATTCCACATCTCTTAAGGCTAAAACTTGTCCCCTAATCATTCTACACATACCTGACCAACCTACAAATCCTAAGGCAAAAAACACTGTATATAATCCTGGTCCTATAGCTACTGATATAACTATAGCAAATAGAAAAGTTGGAAATGCATCCATTATCTCTGCAATTCGCATTATGACCATATCAACCTTTCCACCATAATAACCTGCTAAAGCTCCTAAAGGAATACCTATTCCTAAAGTAACTACCCTTGAAAACAATCCAACAGTTAAGGAAATTCTAGAACCATATACTACTCTGCTAAATAAATCTCTTCCCATCCAATCCGTTCCAAACCAATGATCCTTACTTGGTCCTTCTAGTGCATTTTTCAAGTCAAAATCTTCTATTGGATCATAGGGTGAAATAATAGGTGCGAAAATTGCAACAAAAATTAAAAAAATTACTATATATAAACCAACCATCGCACTTTTATCTCTTTTCAATCTATTAAATGCTATAGACCAAGGAGTAGTAGGCCTTGTTTTATTTTTAGTAATTTTCGTATTTTTAGTAGCTTCCATATGTTTTCCCCCTTAATTGAATCTAATTCTTGGATTAATAATTCCATAGGCTATGTCTACCAATAAATTAAAAAATACAAATATAAAAGATTGGAATATAAAACATCCCATTGCTACTGGAATTTCCCTTCTCATAACAGCATTTACTGTAAAAGAGCCTATACCTGGTAATTCAAAAATAGACTCTGTTAGTACTGAACCAGTTAATAAAAATCCAATACTCATTATTAAATCTGTAACAATAGGAATTGCAGCATTTCTTAAAGCATGTTTATATATTATTATCTTCTGTGATAGTCCTTTAGATTTAGCAGTTCTAATATAATCTTGCCTTATTACTTCTAACATACAAGAACGGGTAAGCCTTGCTTGATAAGCAGCAGAGCTTAAACCTAGTACTATGGAAGGTAATATATAATATTTTAAACTTCCATCCCCTATACCAGAAACTGGTAGAATCTTAAGCCATACTCCAAATATATACATCATAAGTAAGCCAAAAAATATTACTGGCATAGATACTCCTAATAAAGTTATGCTTCTTACAATTCTGTCAATTGCAGAATTTTGCTTCACTGCAGCGATTATCCCAAAAGTTAACCCTATTACTGTAGATATTATAAAAGACATTAAAGCTAATTTTAATGTAATTGGGAACCTTTCTCTAATTGATTCGGCAACACTTTTATTATTTATATAGGATTTTCCTAAATCTCCCCTTACTAATCTTTTCATATACATTAAATATTGTTCATGAAAAGGTTTGTCTAAACCTAGCTCTTCAATAGCTTTTTGTCTAATTTCTTCAGAAGCTCTTTCCCCAACTATATCTGTTACTACATCTCCCGGTACAAAGTACATAAGAGAGAAAGTAATTAAAGAAACTCCAATAAGTACTGGTATCAAAGCAAATATTCTTTTAAAGAAATAACTATTCATTTGGTCTCCCCCTTTTTTAGAGAAAAAGAATCTTCTACATGACTATTCTTAAATACAGAAAATAGTTTCTGAAGATTCTTTTTACTCTAATTATGATAACCTTAATAATTATCTATCTAGCCAAATGTCCAACATCTTATCCGCATTAAATATTCTATAATCTTTAATGCCTTTCACCTCTGGCTTATATAAATTCCAATTTACACTTACATATATCCAAGCTCTTGCTGCATCTTCTACTATAATATCTTCTATTTCATGATATATTTTTATTCTTTCTTCTGAATCTAAAATATTATGGGACTTTTCTAATAATTTATCTACTTCAGGATTATCATACCTTGTCTCATTACCTCCACCACCAGACATTGAAGAATGGAATAATGGATATAAATAATTTTCTGCATCAGGATAATCTGCCCCCCAACTTAACCAGAAAGCATCTGCATTACCTAGTCTAACTTCTTCTCTATAAGCATTCCATTCCATAGAGGTCAGTTTTGGTTCAAACCCTGCTTCTTTTAACATAGCCTGGATTGGTTCTAATATTTCTACATTTTCAGTAGCCTCTGCATATAAAAATTCAAATTTACATGGATTCTCTTTAGAGTAGCCTGCTTCTTTAAGAAGTTCTTTTGCTTTATCTGGGTCGTATTCATAAGCCTTAAAATCATCTCTATACCCCTCTAGTCCCGGGGGGATAGGTCCATGACTTACAATGGCATTATCTTTTCTTACTGTATTTATTAAGGTTTCTTTATCTATGGCATAGTTGAAAGCTTGACGAACCTTTACATCATCAAAAGGCTCAGTATTAGAGGTTAAACCTATATAATAATTCCAGAATGTATTTACATTTACTATATAAGGTTCATAGTCTGGATTGTTTTTAAATCTTTCTAAATCTTCTGAGGGAATTCCTAAATAATCAATATTCCCTGCTTCAAATTCTGCTACAGCTGTAGCATTTTCTTCTATAACTCTATATTGTATTCCATCCAAATAAGGCCTGCCATCAAAATAATCTTCATTTCCGTTTAACACCAGCTTATCCCCTGCTGAATAACTTTCGAAGATATAAGGTCCTGTTCCAACAGGCTCTAAAGCATAATCCTTTTGATCTGAATATTTTTTAATTTCTTCCTCATCTACTATATGGGCTGCCGGCATTCCTAACATAGATAAGAATGGTGCAAAAGGTTGCTCTAAAGTAATTTGTAATTTATAATCTTCTAATACTTCAATACCTTCAATTTCATCTGCTTTTCCTTCATTAAAATCTTCAGCACCTTTAACCTTTTCAAAAACCCAAGTTCTTGGACTATTTACTTCTGGATTCATAACCCTTTCAAAGGAGTATTTTACATCTTCTGCTGTACATGAATTTCCATTATGAAACTTAGCATTTTCAACTAATGTAAAAACGTAGGTTACATCATCAGGTGTTTCCCAAGATTCTGCCAATCCAGGAATTATCTTGCCCTCAGTATCAAAACGAATAAGAGAATCATAGATTAAAGAAACTAAAGAGCCATCTAAAGCTGCAGTAGCAAATGCTGGATCTAATGTTTCAAAATCTGAACCAATATAAGTACTATATATTCCCCCATACTTAGGTTCTCCTGATTCATTTCCCTCTTTCGGTCCATCTACATCTTTTTCCTTAGGGCCACAGCCTGTTAAGACCAGTGTGAATATTAAAAAAATTGAAAAAATTAAACTAATTCTTCTCTTCTTTAACACAGTTATCCCCCTTTATTTTAATATTTTATATTAATAACCCTAATCATAAATAACATTTTTTATTTCTCTAAACCCAAGACCATCACTATTATTCAGTCTTATATTGTATTCATCATAGACAACTCCTCCCTTTATTGGGTCTTCTGCCAATAAATTAGGACTGTCTAAATCAAATTTAGTAATAACTTTTTTCCCTCCCGCTAAATGAGAAGCCGCCGTTAAACCTATTTTACTTTCCATCATACAACCTAACATACATTCAATACCATAAACTTCTGCAATATTGCATATTTTTAATGCATTGTATATTCCACCAGTTTTCATTAACTTTATATTCACCATATCTGCAGCCCTATTTTCTATAATATTAATAGCATCTTCCGGTGAAAAAACACTTTCATCGGCTAAAACTGGTATAGATACATTGTCAGTTACAAATTTTAATCCTTTAATATCTTTTGCATATACAGGTTGCTCTACTAGTTCAATATTTAGCCCTAGATCCTCCATATTTGTCAATACTTTAACAGCTTCTTTTGGAGTCCAACCTTGATTTGCATCAATTCGGATTCTAATATTAGGTCCTACTGCCTCTCTAATAGCTTTTAATCTAGTAATATCTAATTCCCAATCCTTTCCTACCTTTACCTTCAACGTTTCATAGCCTTTTTTAACTGCTAAAATGCTGTCTTCTGCCATTTCTTCTGGGGAGTTAACACTAATAGTAATATCTGTAGTAATTTTATTTCTATATCCTCCTAAAAGTTCATATACAGGTGCCTTATGAAGCTGACCATATAGATCATATACTGCCATATCTACTGCTGCTTTAGCATTTGAATTTCCTACTAAAGATTTATTTATTCTATACATAATTTCTTCAATATTTTTTACTTCTAATCCAATAATATTAGGTTTTATAAGCTCCATAATTGCCCACTTTATAGAACCAGTTGTATCTCCAGTAATTACTGGAGTAATTGCACCTTCCCCATAGCCTACATGGTCTGTATCTGTTTCAATTCTTACTATTACATTTTCCAATACATCTAATTCCCTAAGGGCAGTCTTAAAGGTTTTTTTCAATGATACTTTTATTTCCCCAACATGAATATCTTTAATTTTCAAAATGACCCCTCCTCCCTTACTTAATTATTCATTATACCACTATTTAGCACCTATTTAAAGTGTTAGGGTGATATAAATAGTTTTCCACAATAAATATTGTCTAAGAAAGTTGTTCCCGTAGAAGTCTTAATGTCTAAAGTTGTTACGTCTGTTTTCATAACTTCTTTATACTCTAAATCCTCTTTTTCCCCTTCATAATAACCAGCAAATTGATGAATAATATAGTATTCCTAAGTTATCCATACCTTGTTGAGAAGTATTTCTGGGAAGTTTTATTCCGAAGGTTCTATATATATCCATTATCAAAGCGGAACAATCTCTTGTATTATTAGTTCCGCCCCAACCATACTTTTCATCCTTAAATTTAAAGGCTTGGGTTATAATATTTTCTACGGTATAAGAGAGGTAACCTTCAGAAAAGTTATTTGATTTGGAAATTACCTCTTTTTTAAAAGATAATTTTCCATCTTCATCTCTTTCAGGAAGCAAAATTTCCCATTCCTTATCTAATTCTAATCCTGTTAAAGGAATTTTTACTCCCATATCATAATCAATATTATCTATTGTTATTTGTCTATCTACTACTACTATAAAAGGATTATTATCTAAATAATTAAAAATTTCATCTCTTTCACCAATAGCTACATCCTCTTTAGGCAACCAGCCAATATAATTATATATTTTAGCAAAATACCACTCCCCATCTTTACTTTCATTGTATATAGTTACAGGTTCCAAGGAATATATTGCAGTTTCAACAAATCTATCAAATTCAATATCCCCCGGTTTCTTATAAACAGGTTCTGAAGTTGGAAAAGTTCTCATTTCACTTCTATTAACTACTACTCCATATTTTAAAGGGTTTTCACTTTCTATATTATTAATATTCAAATTGTCTATTAATTTATTATAAAAATCATTGTTTATTATATTCCCGTTTCTATCATATCTGTCTTCTTTAGGGATTGTACTAATTGATTGAATTAAATTTATTAGCTCCTTCTCATTTATAGTAGTCTCTTCTTTCAAATTATATAAACAATCTATTTTACTAAAATTTTCATCGTTAAAGTTTTTAATTTCATTTTCATCCATAAGAATTGAATCTACATTTTTAATTTTATTTATCCAAAATTCAGGAGTATCTAAGGTTGGTTTTATATTATCTACATCATCTGTTTTGGTAATCTTTCTCCCTTGCTCATTAGTTCCTATTAATTCTTCATTTTTATTTATGATTTCTTCATTAGAAAAAATCATAAATACAATAAATAAAAATATTAAAATAACGAGAGTTTTAAGAGCTTTTACCAAATATTAAACCTCCTAATAAATACTTAAATCTAATTTCTTTGATAAATCCTTTAATACTCCAATAGCCGCTATTGGATTACCTTTTAAATCTAGTGCTGGACTATAAACACCAATTCCCATTTTATTTGGAACTACACCTAGAATACCACCACCTACTCCACTTTTAGCTGGAAAACCTACATCTATA
>DATGTQ010000131.1 GCA_035301805.1 Tissierellales bacterium | reverse complement strand
TTTACATCTTTCATCTTTATACAAAGAATCAATTTTATCCCTTCCCTGTTTTGCCCCATGATGATCTAATTCTCCCTTTAATTTTACAATCAAAACATCTTCATAAGATTCCATTAAAAGTTTCAAAATATCGCCTCCCATAAACCCTCTTACTTTATATCTTCTCTAAAAGCACCTATTATTCCTTCACAGAAAAAGGACTAATTTTGTTATAAAATGAAAAATAGAGTCTTTTTCAAGACCCTATTTAAAGTTCTACCTATTCTTTTATAGAAAGCTTTGCCCCTTTAATTACATGACTAAGTAATAATGAAGTTGTTACACTTCCTACCCCACCTAAGGCTGGAGTGATAGCTTTTACTTTTTCTGAAACATTTTCAAAATCCACATCTCCACTTATTTTTTCATCATCATCTAAACTCATTCCAACATCAATAACTACACTATTTTCATTAAAATAATCTTCACTGAAAAATTTAGCTCTTCCTAAAGCTGTTACTACAATATCTGCATTCTTCGTAATTTCATTTAAATTTTTAGTTCTTGAATGACAGATAGTTACTGTAGCATTTTCTGTTAATAACATCATAGCCAATGGTTTACCTACTACCATACTTCTATTGATTACTACTGCATTTGCCCCTTCTAATGGGATTTCATAATGTTTTAATATTTCCAAGGCACTTTTTGGAGTACATGGAACAAATTTGTCCAGTTTACCATCACAAACTCTTTCTAAGTTTAAAGGATGCATACAATCAATATCTTTATTAGGGTCAATAGTATTTCTTATTACATCTTCATTTATTTGTTTTGGCAATGGTCTAAATACTAATATTCCATGAATATCCTTATTAGCATTTAATTCTTCTATTAATGAAACTAATTCATCTGTAGAAGCATCTTCTTTTTCTGTAACTACTTTAGCCTCTATTCCCAATTTGTCACAATTTTTAATAATACTTTTTTCATAAGATATGTCATCTGGGTTTTCTCCTAATCTTACAATAGCTAAGCTAGGATTGATATTCTTAACTTTCAACTCTTCTACATCTTTTTTAATTTCTTCCTTAATTCCTTTAGCCACTACGCCACCTTTTAAAATTTTTACCATACTTTACCACCTTCCCTAAAATAATAATTTCCAATCGATTTCAATTATACCATACTATAGGTAAGTAAAAAACTATAATATAGCTAAAGCTACATAACTAGATACAATACCAATAAATGTTCCCGTAATTAATTCTTTTATAGTATGCCGGCCTAAATTTAGTCTGGACCAAAATACTATAGGCATTGTTATAACTAGCCATAAAATTTTTTTACCTAGAAGAATGTGTAATAATGTAAGAGGACCAGAAATTCCACAAGCATGTCCACTGGCTTTTAAACCTATTACTTTATTTACAAAGGATAAAGATAGTCCTGAAATTAAATAAGCTAGAAATATTTGTTTTACAATTTTAGGACCCTTTAGTACAAATACTAAGCTAGTGCCAAAAACATAAGATATTACAGCTAGAATAAAGGCTAATTTTCGTTCTCCTTTCCTACCCATCTTTTTAATCTCCGGTATTAAACTTTGTAATGGATAAGCTAAAATAGGTATAATTGTTAGAAAAAAAACACAGTACAAATACCACATATTACCGTTAAAAGAGGCTGCAGATTTAGTAAATAGTAGTGTTATAATATAAAACGCTACTAGGGGAACCACAGTAATGATACTGATAAACTTTGCAATTTTCTTTTTCAAAAAAATCCCCCCTATGTTACATATAAATAGTAATTCTTACATATTACTATCATTGTATTACAAAATTATTAAGGTATCAAGAATTTAATTAATCTACAAGTTACTAATATATTAATCATTTTCTATTGGTTCTATATGAACCATGCAATGTTTTACATCTTCTATATTACTTTCTATAGAATCATGAATATTTTCAGCTATATCATGCCCTTCTTCTACGGATAAGGTACCGTCTACCAAAACATCAATATCAACATATAACCGATTACCAAATACTCTAGTTTTTAAGGTTTTTATTCCTTTAACTCCTTCTAAGGAGTGGGTTAGTTCCTTGATTTTCTCAATCGTATCCTCATCAGCAGCTTCATCTACTAACTGCTTAATAGCTTTCATATAAAATTCCACACCTACTTTTAAAATAAGTATACTTACAATAATTCCAGCTATTGGGTCTAAAATTACTAAGCCCATTCTAGCACCTAAAATTCCTGCAAAGGTGCCTAATGAGGAAAAAGCATCAGATCTATGATGCCAGGCATCAGCTTCCAAGGATATACTTTTTATCTTTTTTGCTATTTTAATTGTATACCAATACATTCCTTCCTTTACTACTATAGATATAAGAGCTGCTATTAGTGCAATTTTTCCTGGCATTTTTATATTTCCTTTTGTTAAAGAAATTATACTTTCATAACCTATTAAAAATCCTGTAATTACCAATATTACACTAACTATTTTAGTAAAAACCGGTTCATATTTTTCATGTCCATAAGGATGATTTTCATCTGCTTCCTTATAAGATATTCTTAACCCTAAATAGACTACAAAGGTTGCCAATACATCTGAAAGGGTGTGGATTCCATCTGCAATCATTGCCTTACTATTTCCTAAAATTCCTGCAGCAAGTTTAAATATACATAATATTATGTTTATAATTACTGAAATTAATGATGTTTTCTTTCCTAATTCTATTCTATTCATAATAGTACCTCCAATGTAATACTAATTAACAATTAACGTCCTTATATTATATACCCCTTAATTATACAAATCTACTATTTTAGCCAAATAGAAGATGATATCATTTGATACTAATTATTATTATCTAAAAAAATAAAATAAAGACTATCAATCTGCAGATAGTCTTTATTTCATTTTCAAATTAATTAAAATTCTAAAGCAAACTAGATGGATTCTATCTTTTGAGAAATTTACTTTATAACGTTTTTACTAATAGCTCTTCTAATTTATTAGTAAAAGATGTTAAATCCTTTACTAAATTAAAAGGGGAGTACTGCTCATATATATTTACAATTGTTAAAAAATCATCTCCACCAAAGAAACCCATTTCCAATTCTTTTTCTCTGTACTTTTCAAGAACTGGTATAGCCCTATTTAGTTTTGTTTCTACTACCACTGTTTCTTCCTTTACTGGATTAACAGCATACATGAATATTTTTGTCATCTCTTTCAACCTCCTTTTATCTATAGATTAGATAATATGCATTTTCATCTTAAAATATTCCATTTTTCTAATTATGAAATGCATCTAAAGATTCCTATTGGCATTCCTACTTTAGGCTTATCCTCTTTAA
>DATGTQ010000130.1 GCA_035301805.1 Tissierellales bacterium | reverse complement strand
CCTTATACTCCTTTATAGCTTCTTCCATAGCTTCTACTGAGTATATATCTAAATAGTTAGTCGGTTCGTCTAAAATAAGCACATTAAAATCACTCAAAAATATTTTTGCAAAAGAGACCTTAACTCTTTCTCCACCACTTAAAATACTAACTTTCTTATAAACTTCATCTTTTTTAATCAATAACCTTGATAGTATAGTTCTACAAAAACCTTCATCATACATACTATATTTCATTACATTCTCTAATATATTTTTATCTTCATCAAGCATATTCAAATCTTGAGCAAAATAGCCAATATTTGCAATACTTGAGGTTCTGATACCAATCTCTTTATTTAATATCATTTTTAATAAAGTAGTTTTTCCACTGCCGTTTGGTCCTATTAAAGCTACCTTTGAACCATTATATATTTGAAAATCTCCATCTTCAAATATTACTTTTTTTCCAAAAGCTTTATTTATATTCCTTCCTTCAATTACAATCTTACTGTGTATCTCATTTGCTCCTACCATATCTACATTTATCTTTTCTATTTCCTTAACCTTTTCTTTTATCTCCAGTTTTTCCAATCTTGTTTCCATAGCTTTAACTGCATTATCTAAACTTTTTTTAGCATTTTGATTTCCCATCCTATGAAGTCTAGCTTCTGAATTTCCCATACGTTTAGGAGCTTTTTTTATGCCTTTAGATTTATTACTAACTTCAACTATTGCTCCCTCTAATTTTCTCTTTTCCTTTATATACTTTTCATATTCTGCTTCCTTCGTTTTTCTTTCAACCAATTTTTGTTCTTTATAGTCTGAATAATTTCCATCATATAATTTTATCTCTCCATCAGATATTTCTAATATTTTGTTGCAAACAATATCTAATAAATTTCTGTCATGAGAAACAAGTACTATTGCTTCTGGATAGTTTAATAACTTTTCTATCAACATCTGGACCCCTTCAAGGTCTAAATTAGAAGTAGGTTCATCTGCTAAAAGTATATTGCTATTAATGCTTAGAGCTTCTGCAATCTTAAGTCTTGTTAGTTCCCCACCACTCATAAACTCTTCATTTTTACCTTTTAAATTAAATTGACTAATATATCTTTCGTCAACTATATCTTTTTCTTCACTCTCTAACTGTTTTATATATGAAATTCTTCCATAAGTTTTAATATGCCCTTCATCAGGTTCTACATATTTAGAAATTAAATTTAATAAAGTGGTTTTTCCACTACCATTTAGTCCTACAACTCCTATTTTATCATCTGAATAAACTTTTAAATCCTTAATATTTAAAATTAATCTACCTCTAAAATACTTTTTTACATTATTAGCTTCAAAACATAACATAAAAAATCCCTCCTATTACACTAGAAGGACTATAAATAGTAATTAAATTGAAATACTTTAAAATAATATAAAATCATATTACAAAATAAATAGCGTTATTCTGTAATCAAGTATTCAATAAATTATAATAAATATAATCCTTTCCAGAACATTTAAATACAACAATATTACCTATTAAAATAGGCTTTTAAATAAATATTTTAACTAACATGTTCTTTCATAAAAGGATTATATGCTCATTGTTCTTATTACCATACCTTTCTTCTTAAAATTTATTACTTTATTATTCAATAATTATATATTACTATAATTTAACCATTTTGACAACAATCCATACAATTAGTTTCACTAAGTCAACTATCTCACGTTAAATTTATTTCTTTTAGTATATCATTATCCTATTCATACGTTCCTTTTTTCAACACCTTACTTTCTTCCATCATCAATTCTCCATTTGCAATAACACTTTCTAATCTTAAATTTTCATCAATAATCAATAAATTAGCATCTAAACCTTCCATTATTACACCCTTCTGAGGATAAAGCTTTAGAACTTTCGATACATTGGTTGTTACAAACTTTAATGCTTCTTCCAAAGTAAAGTTTAACTCTAATACCATCATTTTTATTTCCTTATAAAGACCATTTACTTGAAATACTCCAATTTTAATAATGTTTCCATCTTCATCATACCTAGACTAACTTCCATAGCCATCAGAACTAAAGGTAATATTCTCTAAAAGAATAGAATCATGTTTTGCTTTTTCAATGATCTTACCTAGCTTTAAGTAATCACGTGAACCATAGGTTAAATCAATAATTCCACCTTTCTACGCAAATTCAAAGGACTCTTTTAACAGTTCTTCTTTACGATTTACATAAGTTGGTCTAATAGTCTTAACTGGAAGTTCAGTCTCTACTTTATCTACATAAGACCCCATTTTAGTCTCATACCACCCATCATAACAACTAGCCTCTTTATCAAAAATAGCCACTATAAAACTCCTTTCAGTTTAAAATTAAATAAGACCATCTGACTCCCCGTTACTTTTATTTCTTTCTAAAAAACATTTTCTACATAAAGGCTCATACTCATCAGAAGTCCCTATTTTTATTCTTTCAACATCATCAGTCTTTCTATGGCTTACCCAGGCATCTGTACCACATCCCACACATACTGCATGATGCTTATATAAGTAATCAGATAAAGGCATTAGTTCTTTAACAACTTCAAAAGGTCTGCTAGAAAAATCCATATCTAATCCTGCTACTATTACTGTTAAATCCTTAGCTAAAAACCCATTTATTATTTCTACTATTTTTTCCGTTTCACCATCTAAAAATTGTACTTCATCTATAGCTATAACTTGAGGTTTTAATTCTTCACAATATTCTTTTAGTTCATAAATATCCTTTACCAATATAGCCTTTAAAGATGTAAAATTATGAGTCACTATTTCACTTCTATCAAACCTATTGTCAATTATAGGTTTAAAAGCTATAGTCCTATATCCTGCAATAGTAAATCTATTAACATCCTTTTCTAAACTAGAAGTTTTTCCTGAAAACATTGATCCAGTATGTACTATTAATTTGCCTGTATATTGATGCATTCTTTATCACCCTTTAACTAAATTATAAATGCTATTATATCATAATTTAATTCTAGCACATAATTATCTACTAAGAATAAAATAAAGTAATACAGAATTGCCTGAAGGAGGAATTTTAATGACGGAAAAAAAAATAGTTGAAATAGATAACATTAGTATGACTTATCATACCCTAAAAGGCGAAACAGAGGCTATTAAAAATATTAATTTAGATATATATGAAGGAGAAATTGTGGTTATTGTAGGCCCTAGTGGTTGTGGAAAATCTACTTTATTATCTATTATTGCTGGATTAATAAAACCTAATAAGGGGAAAGTTATTGTCAATAGAAAGACCATTACCAGACCTTCTAAAGATATAGGATATATGTTTCAAAGGGACCATCTTTTTGAATGGCGAACAATATTAGAAAATGTTTTATTAGGACTAGAAATACAAGGTAATGTAAATAAAGAAGTTTACAATAAAGCAGAAAAACTATTAGGAGCCTATGGTTTAGAGGATTTTAAAAATAGCTACCCAAGACAACTTTCTGGAGGTATGAGGCAAAGGGCCGCCTTAATACGTACTCTCATAACAGAACCAGAACTTTTATTACTAGACGAGCCTTTTTCTGCCCTTGATTATCAGACTAGATTAGCAATAGCTGATGAAATCGGTGTTATTCTAAAAGAAGAAAAAAAGACTGCTCTAATGGTAACACATGATATAGCAGAAGCTATATCTATGGCTGATCGAATTGTTATTTTATCGAAACGTCCAGCAACAATAAAGCATATTATTCCTATAGAATTAACTTGTCCAAATAAAGTACGGACACCTATGAAATGTAGAGAAGCACCAGAATTCAGACATTATTTTAATACTATTTGGAAAGATTTAGACGTACATGTATAATTAAAAGTCCTGGTTTCCAGGGCTTTTAATTGTACATTTTATATATAATATAGAATATATTACATTGTATTTTCCACTTCTATAATTTTGCTTTCCCAATCCTTTGTTTTGTATACAACATAACCATATATACATATTAATAAATTGCTAAAGCTCATAGAAAACCATATTCCAGTAGGACCCCAATTAGAAAAATGTTTAAAGATTAATATCATAGGAATTCTAATAAACCAAAGCCTTCCAACAGCCATTGCCATTGAATATTTAGTGTGGCCTGAACCCTGAAAAACACCCTGGAATATACTAAACATCCCCATTAATGGCATTGAGTATGATATATATCTTAAATAACTAATACCTTGTTTTATTACCTCTGGATCATCTTTAGTTCTAATGAAAAAATTTATAATTTCTTTATCCCTCAATAACATAAAAATACAACCTACTATAGAAACTGACAATACTATTATAGAAGATTTTTTAAAGGCTTCCTTTGCTCTTACTCCCTGTTCAGCACCTAAATTTTGACCTATTATCGATGTGAGAGCTGCACCTATACCCATAGGCGGTTGCATTATTAAAGAAGTTATTCTATTAACCATTCCGAAAGCAGCCATAGTTGATGTACCATAAGAGGCTATAAAACTATTTAAAACAACAAAACCTAAGGCCGCACCTGATTGCCCGATACTTGCTGGCAATCCTACCTTAATTATTTTATTTACAATAGCTTTATTAAATTTAAAATCTTTAAAGTTTGGTCTAATTTCACTAGTTGAAAATTTTAATATATATATTATACCGAAAACAGCAAGTACGGCTTGAGATATTATTGTTGCTATAGCTGCGCCTGCTACTCCCATATTCAAATTAAATATAAAGATAGGATCCAATATAACATTTAGAATAGCACTAATCCCACTAAGTATTGTTGGAGCTAAAGTATTACCTTGTGCATTCATAATAGAGTTAAAATTAAAAAAGATAAATACAAAAGGAAATCCTAAAAAAGAAATACGTAAATAAGTATTACCGTATTCAGCTAAATCTCCAGTTCCCCCCATTAATTTTATAATAAAGGGACTTAGCAAATAACCCGCGATAGCAAAAAAAATAGAAATGATTAAAGAAATTGCAATTAATTGACTAGCATATTCATCTGCTTCATCGTATTTTGATGCTCCAACTAATTGAGATAATATTGAAGTACCTGCTACAGAAACACCTATACCTATAGATATAAACAAAAAAATTACAGGCCATACAAAAGATGTAGAAGCAAACTGAACTGATCCAAGTTTACTAACCCAGATACCATCTACCAAATTGTATAAAGTCTGAATCAAATTATTTACCATTAAAGGAAGTGAAAGTGTTAGTATAACCTTATACATATCTCCATTTAATATTAATTTTTTTCGTTCCTGTTCCTTCATCAATACATCACCCCAATTAAAGTATTTAAATATATTTCACAATATATATTGTACCATGTATATAAGAAATAATAAAGTACTTAGGGCCTCTAAATAAATAAAAATTAATTATTTCTTTAGAATTAAAAAAAGCGAATAAAATATATATTTTATTCGCTACTAGTTTTATTATGTTTAATTATTTTAATGTTATAATATTATTAATTATACTATATCTAATGGTGTTATTATACATTTAATACTTTTATTATCACTCATATAATAACTAATTACTATACTAATAATAGTATATAAATCATTTTATCTTATTAAATAAAAATCATAATTTATTAATTTTTTACCACTAACCACATTATATATTGATTTAATATTATTTGCAATATTTTCTTATCATACTACCAATATATTATTCTTATTACTATTTTTCTATTCCTTAATAAATTTTTAAACCCTTTCTTTTTATTTAATTTTTATTAGCACATTAAATTCTACATCTTGAATTTGAGTTCCTCTTTGAGAGCCATCTTTCAAACCCGATATATGATTAATGATAAACAAAACCTTAACTTTTTTATTTTCATCACTAAAAATTAAATCTTTTGGATCTACAATGTCTTTACTTCCATTTTTACCTTCATATTTACTATTAATTATCTCTACAAAATCATAAAAATTTCTTTCATATATATCATTTTCTTTATCTATAATTTTGAATGTAAACTTATCAAAATCAAATTTTAGTACTGTATCTGTAGATATTTTTACTTCATCAACATAGTTATTAATATTTGCAAAATAATCAAATCCTCGTACCTCTAATACATTTCCTATTTTATCATTATCATAATAAAAATAGCTATTCATATCTTCTCCTTGAACATCATAGGTATAAGAAAAACCAAAAACCCTCTCCATATCATTAATTTTAAAATCACTAGAAAGATATTTTATATTATTTACATCATGATTATTTTTAAAATAATCTAATATGCTACTTATTTCTGCTTTATCTTCTGAAGAAATGCTGGAATTAGATTTTATAATTTTATTATCTTCAATCATATTATTTCTTATAAGAATCCTTTCCAGTCTTTTATTTTGACTATATTTAGATATTGAATAACTACTTAAAGGTCCTATTACTGAAATTAATACTAAAATAGACATTGAAATTGGTACTATTATATTTCTAAATCTTTTTCT
Source organism: Tissierellales bacterium (assembly GCA_035301805.1). NCBI lineage: Bacteria > Bacillati > Bacillota > Tissierellia > Tissierellales > Tissierellales bacterium. Next base: position 59,118 of record DATGTQ010000130.1, on the reverse strand, counting down.
AAATCCAAAATATATCATCATGGCAAATACCCATAAGCCAAGTACTAACACAAAATATCTGTTTTCTGTTATCCCATAGGCATTTATCCTAATATACATAGATGAAAACATCATTAAAATAATCGGAATAATAATATTGGGAAACCATTTTACAAAGTATTCAGCCACTTTATCTTCTTTAATTATTGGTGTAATAAAGAAAATAACTCCTACTGTTACAATTGAATACCATAGTACTAAATGAGATATTAAATTAATAGGCCAATTCCTCGTAACTATTATTTTTATAAAATATGCGTAGAGTATAGCAGTGTATATAACAATTAGCGGTATAATTATATATAAAAGTAATATTTTAAATGCTTTTGGTAGTTTGTTATTAGAAAAATTCTCATTATTATTTGGTAGTTTTGCTAAAAAATATGATGGTGCAAAAATTCCAACTATAACTAAAAACATATAATAATATAATCTTCCTTCTATATTTATTAAAAAAAGTTTATCAATAGAAAAAATTATAGCTGTAAATCCAATATACAATACAAATGAATAAATAGCTGTAATAAAGAAACTTCCTAGAACTTTTACAACATAATATTCATAATCCTTTTTATTTCCTAACCATGGTATATACATAAATGCTATATATAAAAATAAACTTATAGCAATATATCTTGTACGACTTACCATATTAATTTCTGATAAAAAATAAAAATAATATAGTATCAAAAATCCTGCACCTAAAATATGCCCTAATAATTTATATTGATTTTTTCCATTCTTTCTTTCAAATACTAATTTAATACACAAAGATAATGGTATACCAAGACCTATTACCATATTTATTCTTTCTAAAATACTTAAAGTTTCACTATTTAGAGTAGAAGATTGTTCCCCAGTTATTATAAGCATAATAACTAAAGCAGTTGAAGTTAATATTGTTACTGGAAAACGTTTAAGGCTTTCTTTTAAATACTTCACAGTATTAAATAATAATGTTTCTAATTTCAAAATGAACAACTCCTTTATTACCTTTTTGGCAATACTACTTAATTATACCATTATAAAAAATAATTTAGGAGAAAATATAATATTTTCTCCTAAAAGTTAAGAACTTGTTTATTCACTTATTCACCAAGTAACTCAATTAATTTTTCTTCAATAAAATCAATAAAAGGTAGTTCTCCTATAGTTACTTTTCCCTCTTCATATAAATCTGGTTTAACTCTAAAGAAATTAATTATCAATTTATTTTCTTTAATTAGATATTCTTCATCTGTAGACGGTATAAACAAAACTTCTACTTCCTCATATTTAGGATTTTCAATCCTTGTATTTATTTTATCAATTAAAGAATCTAAATTTAAGGTTTTTACAGGAGTTATCATCATATCTGTATATTCTAAATCCTCTAACATCCACATATTATTGTTCCAGAATTTCCTAGCCTTACGAGATTTACTGTTTAAAGGCTCACTATTAGATATACAACTTAATACTTTTCTTGCTTCTTCTTCATTAAATTCTTCATCATAAATGTACTTCATTTCTAATCTGTTTGCTACATCTATTATATAAGCCTCTCCTACTTTACCTCTTTCACTAGTCACTTGCCAGTAGTAATATAGCATTTCAACCATGTCAAATTTCTTCTTTATTGTCTTTATCATAGGTTCTCCTCCTTTTATATCTTCAGTATATAACATTGTTAATTATATCATAAAATCAGAGTTAATCTACAACTTTTATAACTGCTTTAATTATTTCTATTTCATCTTTTTCAATATCTATGGATGTCCATTCTCCAAATAAAATATTATTTTCAATCTTTAGATATTTAAGAAGGTCTTTTTCACTAATATCAATATTTTTATTTACCAAAATCTTTATATTATTTACCCTCCTTAAACTATTTTTCTCTGCTAACCTTAAAAGGGCGGAATAAATATTTTCATATAAAATAGAATTATTCATTTTAATGCCTCCATATGTAATTTAATATAATCGTTCTATTTTATATAGGTATTCATTTAATAATAAAATATTCTTAGCATAGATAAATTTTATTCATTTATAAATCAGCTTAATTTAATCTTTATTTGTACCTAAAAAGCTATGCACCCAACAAAGGTACATAGCTTTTTATCATCACTATATAAATTAATATATCCCTCCATTGGAATTACCCAAATCAGGTTCACAGAGTCAGAAATAACATTTCTATCTCAGCCTATCAATATAAGCACCCCTAAATTTATATTCATTTATAAATAAGTCCTAACTTGTCCTACTGACTTAAAAGGTCTATAGTATTAAATAAATTACCTGATAATGCATTTAATAAATCATCATCCATCACTATTAACCATTCATTTTCTTTTTTCTCCAAATTAATTTTAACATTCTGCGTAACTGTTTCTAAATCCTCTTTATTTAATATATTTTTAAATTTATCCATTATTCGTTTTTCAAGCTCTTCTTCGTTTATTTCCCCTTCTTCATCCATAAACTCCATTAAAGTCATCATAAAGGAATCTCCAAAAACCTCATAAATTACTTTCTCAAGATCTGGAGCTGTTATTTTTGCTTCAACTTCTGCCTTATCACCATCAACTTCTGAATCAGACAATTCATATTCTACTTTACTAAAGATATTATTAGTAATTTCATCTAATAATTCTTCACTTTCTTCATCTAAATCATTGTCTTTATCAATATCTGAACTACCATCTACCAGATACTTCTCTGATTCTTCAAGCTCCCCTTTTTTTACTGTTTCTAAATAAGCCTCTACTGTTTCTTTTGGATCAGGACCACTACATCCAGTAATACTAATTAATAAAATTGCAATTAAAATAATTGATAACGTTTTTTTATTCCTCAACGAGACCCCTCCTCTTTTTTTGACACTTATGGATTGATTATAACATAAATATGTAAAAGCACCTAATCTTAGAATTAAATTAATATCATCTAAAAAAATATTCTATCTCCTCTTTGGTTCCAGTTGTTCTAGTTGTCCCGGTTCTTGTGGTTCTTTTGAGTCCTTTAATTTTTCAATGCTTTCAGCATACATCTCCATGTGTTGGAAGTAACCCCTGAAAGTTTGTTGACGTGATGGATTAATGAAATAATGGGGAAACCCTGGTTCTTCTGGTTTTCCTCTTTTAAAGCTTTTATAGCTTTATTAATTGCTTCCTCTACTTCATTTACTTCTTCTATGGAAAAAATCATCATAAACGCGAGAAAACATGATAAAAATTTATTTATATTCTTTCCATATTTACTATTAACTCTATTTATTTAAGTCATTCTACTTAATAAATTGTTATGATAAATCATCCTAAACACATTGCCTTTAGTATCATCTTCTGATTATATATAATAGATTCTAAAATATTATATATTAGTTGATATATGTAAAAGGTTGAAATCAGAAAGTCGTCCACTAAAATTCATACCTAGTAGAGACCAATTGAAATCCTAATATAAACCAAGTTTACAAAATATGGACTACAAAAATCCCCACTTTTAAATAGATCTCAAAAAAACCAATTACTTATACAGTTGTATTGACATTGTAATACAATTTAATTACATAATTAAATTCATTTTATTTATGAATATGAAAACCTTATAGATATACTTGATAAACTTTTGTCATTTAAAAGTTCAAATATAATTTAATAATACAAGAAAAGTCTTACAAAGCACCTAATATTAATCTTCAAGTATATCCTTTGCCTCTGCTAATCTTTGCATAGCTGTTATAAACACCAATACTGCGTATATTACCGTAAATAGACTTAATTTACCACTAAATAGTATCATTAATGTAAACATAATAAACCCTTCTGTTCTTTCCATAATACCAGCCTGATAATAGAAAGACTTACTACTCTTTTTTTCAGAAAGAGCACCTACAGTTAAAAAAATAGTCATTGAAATAATTATTGAACATGATAAAAATAACAAATGGATTCTTGAATCTGTATATCTTAATCCTAATCCTATTATTACAGAAATTTCTACTATCCTATCAAAAGTTATATCCATAACTGTTCCCCAATCTGTAGTATCTTTTTGTCGTCGAGCAATTTCTCCATCTACTGCATCTAAGAGCCCAGATACCCAAAGAACTACTACAGCCATTACAGCTTTGTCAAAATAGACAAATACTCCTGAGAATATACCAATAATAAAGGCTAATTTAGTAATTTGATTTGCTGTAAAGTTTAATTTGATAAAAAAGTCTGCAACATTTTTAATTAGAGCGCTTATATATTTTCTCCCATAAGTATCTAACATTTATAATCTCCTTTTATATCCACTTTTTATATGTTTCAAGGTCATAAAAATTAGTTGTAGTATCATTAAACCAAATAATCTTTTAAAAGATCATCCATAAAATCTATTTGCAAATATTCTTTTACTTTATTAAAAGTATCCATATTCTTAATTTCTTTGTTTGGATCATGATATTCTATATATGCATATGCACACCAAGACAATGCTCTTAAATATAAATATGGATTATACATATAGACTCTATCCCTAATATTTCTATCTTCTCCTCCCAAGCCATCTATATATTCTTTAAAAAAACTTTCTTCCTCTTCCTTACTTAATAAGTAATCAGCCCTCCATAAAGTAGTAGTAGGCGCTAAAAATTGAGTTAAATCTTGACAAGGATCACTAATAACCGGTTTCTCCCAGTCTATTAGATAATTTCCATTATCGCCTATAATAAAATTATGAGAATTAACCTCTGTATTATTTATTACATGCCATTTATTTTCAATAAAATATTTTTCCTTTGCTTTATTCTTTATAGCCCAATTAAGAAATCTATCAAAATATCTTTTTAATTCTATATTTACAATAGATGAATCCCAAAATTTATCTAATAGTCTTTCTGCTTCTTTAACTCTCTCTGTAAAAATATTTGACTCTACAATAAAGTTATCATTATTTATTTTATTTAAGTCAATAGAGTGTATTTTAGAAAATATTTTTCCTGCCTTTTTAAGGTCTTTATTATACTCTAATGGTCTTCCTTCTAAAAATTCCATTATTAGAATTCCATAATCAAAATAATTCTTAGTATCATCTACGTAATATACTTTTGGCGTAACACCGGATACCTCTAATGATTTTAATGCACAATATTCATATTTTATTTGATTTTTTAATTCTAATTGACTCCCAGTATTAACTCTAAAAACATTTTTATTTAAATTAGATTCTAGAATAAAATTTATATTATACTCTCCTTGAGCTAAAAATGAAACATTATAATCTTCTCCAACATTAATATTTAAAACATTTTTATTCCTATATTTATTAATATATTCATTAATTTTATTTATTAGATTCTCTTTAAGCATAATGAATCCACTCCATATTCTGAATATATTCCAAGGTATTTTGTGGAATAATCATATTTTTATTATTCTTTTCCATTTCTTCAGAAAACTTTAATAAGTCTTCTTTTGTATCAATATCCATATGCTTGATAGCTAAACCTACTGAAAGCCCCTCCCTATTTGCTATATCAACAGTCCTTTCAAGAACAGATTTTTTACCCCATTTTAAATCATTATCAAATATTACAGAGTATAATCTTTTCATACCAATCAAATAATATCCTCCATCAAAACTCGGTCCTAAACAAATATCATTCTCTTCTAATAAATCAAAAGCCTTATATATGTCATCTGGTTGAATATTAGGTATATCGGAGCCTATTAATATTACCGAGTCATATCCTTTGTCTAAAACTTCTTCCATAGCATTTCTCATTTTTTCACCTAAGTCTCCACCTTTTTGGGGAAAGGTTTTAATATAGTTTGGAATCATATCTCCGAAAATGTGAAAAGAATCTTCTGGTGTATAGGTAAGGTATATATCTACATCATCTTTCAAATAATTGAATAGATTAAATAGATCTAATAAAAAAGCCTTATGAATTTCTGCACATTCAATTCCTGTTAATATATCCATTAGTCTAGTTTTTGTCTTGCCGGGTATCGGTATCCTAGTCATAAGAATTAAAGCATTCACTTATCTCACCTCTCTATACATCTGATTTAGTTTTGAAGGTGGTGTTCCTAATATATACAATAATTGTATCTTTTTCATAAGGAAAAAAGTCTTTAGTTGACCACCAGAGTTGAACCTTCTAGCCGATGTGCCAATTTTAGATTCTGTCATTTTAGTCTTTCCTAGTTTATGAAATCTTCTAGAAAAGTCAAAGTCTTCCATAAGCTCTATATCCTTATATCCATTCATATATTCAAATACATCTTTTCTTACAAATATACCTTGATCTCCAAAAAACAAATGAAAATATTTAGCTCTTATATTTGATGTCTTAGCAATGAATTTCATAAATAAGGTATCTAAATCATAGAAATATAACTGAAATCCTCCACCGATATATCCATCATCAATAGTATTTTTTATGCTGTTTAAAGAATCTACAGATGCTTTAGAATCAGAATGGAAAAACCATAATATATTTCCCTTTGCTATTTGGGCACCACAATTCATCTGTCTTGCCCTTCCCTTAGGACTATTTATTACAGTACAATACTTATTTGCAATTTCAACTGTATTATCGGTACTACCACCGTCTACAACTATAATTTCTTTATCTCCTTCTAGCTTGCTCAGCTGATCTAAAGTCTTTTCTATTGTTCCTTCTTCATTTAAAATTGGTATAATTATAGAAATCATATTAATGGCTCCTTATTTTAAAAAAATATCATCTTGTCATAATCTATTAAAATAGAAACTTCATCTCCTGGTTCAAATATTGTATTGGAGTCAGATATTGACTTCAATTCAACATTTCCTATTTTAACTGTATAATATATTCTATCTCCTGCATATCTCTTTACTATTACCTTACCTTTTATATTTGTCCCACTCAGGGGTAATAATTTTATTTCTTCAGGTTTTATCATAGCCTTTACATTCTTTTCATTAGGAACATCAGTTTTAATTTTAAAAATATTACTTATAAAATACCCATCTATTATATTACCTTTAATGTAGTTTTTTTCACCAAGAAAATTTGCTACTTCTGGACAATATGGCTTTTCATATAATTCTAAAGGTGTACCAGATTGTTTTATTTTCCCATCTAACATAACTGCTATTTTATCTGAAGTCATCAAAGCCTCCTCTTTATCATGAGTGACTAATACAGTTGTAATATTAAGCCTTCTTTGTAAGTTTAATATAAAATCTCTCATATCTTCTCTAAGCTTCCTATCCAAATTAGAAAATGGTTCATCAAGAAGAAGTACTTTTGGCTCTATGGCTAATGCTCTAGCTAAAGCAACTCTTTGTTTCTGACCTCCAGACAATTCATGGGGCATTCTTTTTTCATATCCTTCTAATTGGACTAATCTTAACATTTTTTGAACTTGTTTTCTTATTATTTCTTTATCTACCTTTGCCATTTTAAGACCAAAACCAATATTATCTCCCACATTTAAATGAGGAAATAATAGATAATCTTGAAACACTATTACAGCTCCCCTTTTCTCTACTGGAACCTTTAATACGGAACTACCTTCAAGCAATATATCTCCTTCATCTGGATTTAACAAACCAGCAATAATTTTTAAAGTTGTCGTTTTCCCACATCCAGAGGGTCCAAGTAAGGATATTAACTTCCCTTCTGGAACTACAAGATTAATATTATCTAATACCCTCTTTTTGTCAAAGCTTTTAGATATATTTTGCAAATCAATTCTAGACATATAAATACTCCTTTAACTTAAATTCATTTAAACTAGCTAAAAAAGAAGTTTCCACTTTTATAAAAATGTTTAATAGCCTTTTCCATTATACCTAAACATATAAGAGTGGCTAAAATAAATACAATACTATAAACAGCCCCCATCATTCTATCTCCACTTTGAATAAAGGGAAACATAATCATAGAAAATGTTACAATTTTTCCTCCACCAATTAAAAGCGTTAAAAAATATTGACTAAAAGACACTATAAAAACCATACTACCTGCTGAAACTATTCCCGGTGCTATTAAGGGTAGAGTTACATGAATAAAGACTTGTAATGGACTAGCCCCTAATACCTTAGCTTGCATATCTAATGAATCTCCTACTATTTCAAAGACATTTTGTAGTATTCTTACGCTATAGGGAATACAAGGAATTAGATGAATTAGAACAACACCTTGGAAAGTATTTGCAAGACCTACTTTTAAAAAGGAAAGATGTATCCCCATAGCTATTGCAACAGTAGGAACCATTACTGGTGCAAATATTAAAAGTTCTACTACCTTTTTACCTTTAAAATCATATATTCCTAAAGCCTTTCCAGCTGGAATGCTTATTATTAAAGCAATAATAGTTACGACTAAAGACAACCAAATGCTACTTAAAAGTGTTTCTAATGACCTACTAGAAGGATTAAAAAAATGCTTCCATCCTCTTAGTCCAAATTCTTTTGGCATTAAATTTGGCCAAGGCCAATTTTTAGTGAAACTCCAGATAACAATGACTATAAGGGGCAACACTAAAAATATTAGGAAAATATAAGTTATTATTTTAAATATAAATGAATTTTTGTTATCCAAATAATCACCCCTTATATTCAGAAATTAACTCAAAAGTCTTTTGATAGAACCCTACTAAAATAAAAGATAAAAAGGTCAGTATCATATTTATAACCATAGCATAAGGTCTATTAGTTAAATCAGGATTACTATATTCTATAAAAGCTTTAACAGATAATGCTTTTGGAGATGTAGCTCCCAAAAGAAAGGGCACCTCATAAGCTCCAAAAGAAAATGCAAATATTATTATAAAAGCTGACAATACTGATGGCATTATTAATGGAAGAAATACGTGAAAAAACACCTGTCTATTAGTAGCCCCAAGATTCAGGGCTACTTCAGAAAGATTATAACTTAAATTGCCTAAAATTGTATAAGTAACCATAGCCACAAAAGGTACCTCCTTCCACAGGTAAGCTATGATTATTCCAACTCCATTCTTCTCATATAGAAGGGATGGAAATTGAAAGGGCTCCTTTATTAAACCAATAAAATATAAAATTCTAGGAAGTATTCCATTTTGAACCAATATATTATATACAAGTAATACAGCCACAATATGAGGTACTATGATGGGAAACTTATACATAAAGTCTATAGTTTTTCTCTTACTATCAATCCTGAATATAGAATAAGATAAAAGTATTCCTAATACTATAGCAATTACTGAAGAAACTATTGATATATAAAAACTAAAGCCTAAAGAAGATAAAAAATCTTTACTTGTTAACACTTCTTTATAGTACTTCAGTGTAAATCCATTAAGTCCTATAGCTTTGAAATGACCTAAGCTTTGAATAAATCCCATAATTAAACCTGTAACAAATATTCCTAATATAATAATCATAATAGGAGTTATTAAAATATAAGGTTTTATTTTGCCCTTCAACACTAATCACTCTCGCCTGGAATAGTTTCCATCCAAATTTTTTCTATAATAGGTACTAAATCAGCTGGTATTTCTGGTATCCTATGTTCTGCTAATACATCTTGAGGAAGAGTTGCTTTACCTAGATCTACTGATTCTAAAATTTCTTTTTCTTCAGCACTTAATTTATTATTGTCCACAACTGGTAAATCCCCCCAGTTTCCAGGCACATACTTTGATGCTTGAACTTCAACATTTAATATATAATCTATAGCTGCCATAGCTCCAGCTTTATTCTGTGCATTAAAAGGTATCCCTATAAAATGAGTGTTTCCTACAGTTCCTTTGTCAAATACAAAAGTTTTTGTAGAATCTGGATACTCTCCTGTAACTATTTTCCCTGAAGGAGAATTAGGATTGTAAGTCATAGTCATTACTACTTCTCCATCTGCATACATATTATCTAATAATGCAGAGTCAGCTGGATAAGTTTTTCCTTCCTTCCATAAATAAGGTTTTAATTCTTTTAAATAATCCATTGCAGGTTCAATAGCTTCTCTTACTGTTTCTTCGTCTGCTTCCATATCCATAAATTGTTCATAACCGACTATGTCACATATAATATTTCTGACAAATACAGAACCTGTAAAATCAGGTAATGCAGGATAAGTAAATTTGCCAGGGTTTTCTTTAGCCCAATTGAATAATTCTTCATGACCCTTAGGAGGTTCCTCTACTTTCTCACTATCACATACCAACACAAATTGAGCTTTTCCATAAGGAGATTCATAACCTTCCACGGGATAACCAAAGTCATATTTAACTTCAACAGAATCCACATCTAAATATTTTTCAAAGTTTGGAAGCTTGTCTGTAAAAGGACCAAATAATAAGTCGTTTTCTTTTGCAGTAAAAAAGTTTTCCCCATTTATCCAAACCATATCTATATCTCCATCTTTTGCATCTACTTGCTTCTCATTTAATAATTTATTTAGTATCTCATCTATGTCCATACCTACTCTATTAAGGGTTATATCATATTCTTCTTTAAGCTTGTCTGATAAATATCCGTCAACCCAAGAATTATATTGTTGACTACCACCCCAACCATAAAAATTAACAGTAGTCCCTTTTGCAACTTCTAATATTTCATCCCAATCCTTTTCTAATACATCTTCATCATTTATTTCTTTTTTCCCACAACCAACTAAATTTAATGCTAAAATTCCTATTAATAAAAGTATTAAACTATTTTTGAACATCTTTCTCTTCACTTTCAATCCCTCCTATGTCTTTTGTTGAAAATTTCTTTTTTAACCATAGAGATACAACTATAAGCAATAATAATAGACCTATGGAAATATAAAAGCTAGTACTACCTATAGCAGTAGACTTATCTCCTACATTGGTATATACAATCATTCCTGGTAATGCTCCTATTGCAGTAGCTAATAAGAAATCTTTATATTTTATATCTGATAGTCCAGCACTATAACTCACTACTTTAAAAGGAAAAAGGGGCACAAGTCTAAGAAGTAATATTATAATAAATCCATTTTTCTCAGATTGTTCTCTAAACAAAACTAAATCCTTTTTTATAATTTTCTTAACTGCATTTTGTCCTAGATTTCTAGAAATGCAAAAAGCCACAGTACCCCCAATTAAAGAGCCCAATAAGGTTAATAGTGTTCCTTTATACAAACCAAAAATCATTCCCCCAGCCATAACCATTACAGAGTCTGGAAATAAAAGAAGAGGAAGTATAGAAAGTATTCCTAAATAAATTATAGGAGCCCATACCCCAAAAGATTTTACATATTCTTTCATTTCATTAGCCCCATAGCCTTTAAAAATATTAAATTTATTAAGAATAAAAATTATTACCCCTATTATAATAAAAGCAAATACATATTTTAATACTCCTTGTCTTGATTTTTCCATTTTATCCTTGCCCTTCCCTTATACCTATTTATCCATTTACCTATAAAACTTACATCTTTTTGATTGAAGCTTTCATATATTTCCTCATGGAATAATAAATCTAGAACATGAAAGGATTTTTTACCCCCACTTTTCATAGACTGAACACATTCTTCACAATAGGTTATTATATGCTCTTCTTCTAATTCAGTAGCTCTTTTCTTCTTTTGACCTAGAGCTATGGATTCGTTAGCTAAAAAAACCATCCCCCCTGCTCCACAGCAAAGAGTTTCTTCTCCAGAAAACTCATTTTCTTTATACTTAAGCCCTATTCCATCTAAAATATTTCTAATGGCATTGTGAGTCTTTCTTTCATCTCTTGTAGGGCATGGATCATGTATAGAAAAAGTTAGTTCAACATTTTCCCCTTTCCCCTTTACATTTTTAGGAACTCCAACTTCTGATATAACATCCCATAGAGATATTACTTTCACATTCTCGCTAGTATTTTTTATAGTATTAAAACAATTAGGGCAGGCTGTTATTACTCGTTTCACACTATTTTTTTCAAAATCTTCCTTTATTATGTCATAATATTTAATAAACCTTTTTTCGTCTCCCATAAATAAAGTTGGTTTACCACAACATTTTATATAAATTCCCATACCAGGTATATTATCTTTTAAATATTCATAGGTTTTCTCAACTATTTTAGGGCTATAAGCCATTAAGCTACAGCCGGGAAAAAAGATAATATCAGAATCATTATCCATACCTTTTATATCTGTGCTAAATAATTTGGAGAAACTATTTTTTTGATGAAATTTTATCGATGCATAACCTAATTCTTTAGGAGGTTCTCCATTTGATTCCTTAATAATATTATTTCTCAACTGGAAAAATAATTTTTTTAGGTCCACATCTTTAGGACAAACTTTTGTACAATAACCACAAAGTAAACATGAATAAGGCAGTTTGTAATCTACTTTTCCTTCTCCTATCAATTTCCCTAATAATTCTTTTGGAGAATCACAAAACTCATCTAGCATAGGACAGCCTTTCATACATAGTTTACAGCCTATACATTTCTCATACTCTATGTTGATTCTATCTAAGATTCTTTTTTCAATATTAATCTTTTCCATATTTTCACCCTTATCAAGCTAAAAGGATTGTCTCTACTAGAAACAACCCCTTTTTATTAAATTACTGATTCTTTTCAGCAGTTTTCATCTTCGTTTCTTTTTTGGCAGTTCTATCATTGTAAATTTTCTTCATTAAGAATATTAAAGCACTTAATGAAAATAGAATTAGAAGTCCAGTTACAAATTTTTTTACTCCTCCTGTAAGCATTCCCCCAACATAAGAATAGATCAAAGTTGCGGGAAGTTGTCCTAATCCTGTAGCCCAGAAAAATGACCAAAAATTCATAGGGGTAAGACCTGCTGCATAACTTACAATATCAAAAGATATGAAAGGTAATAATCTTGCTATAAGAATTGCATAATCACCATATCTTTCAAAAAACTTTTCTATTTCATCTAGGGCAAATTTACTAGTAAACTTTTCAGCTGCATTCCGGCCATAAATCCTTGAAATATAGAAACACAGTGCCGCACCTGCCATTGCACTAGACCAGGATAATATTGCTCCTTTTACCCAACCAAATAAACTAGCGTTTGCAAAGGTTATTAAAAATGCAGGAAGTGGCGCAGCTATTGACTGGAAGATCATTAGAAAAAAAGATATTACTGGCGCCCATATCCCAAAAGATAGTATATATTCTTTTACAGCTTCCACATCTAAAAGACTAAATAAATGGACAATGTTTTTAATTCCATTTCTAACTGGTGTTACAAATATACATATTAATGCAACTACCACAAGAACACCTATTTTAATCCATACAGATTTGCTTAACTTTCTCAATCTTATCAATCAGCCTTTCTTAAATTTACTTTAATCTTCTAAAAGTTCATCATATGGCCAACCCTCTTGACCTTTTTCTAATATATAAAGACGATCTTCTTTTATACCTTTTTCTACTAAGTATTTATGGGTATTTTCAGCTCCACCACCACCACGAGGGCATATTATTATTATCTTATCTTCTGATTCTTCAAGAGTAGGTAGAACTTCATCTAACTTTGCTTTGCCTTCATCATCATCTGCAGGGAAAGCATAAGTTGCTATAGCTCCTTTAATATGGTGTTTGTCCCAATCTTCTTCAGGTTGAATATCTAATAGAATCATATCCTCATCTTTTTCAATAAATTCTTTTACTTCTTCTGCAGTATGATATTTAAATTCGTCAGCAACTCCATCCGTTTCTTTTTTTCCACAGCCTGTCATTAATAGTGTCAATGTTAACAATGCAATTACTGCTACAGTAAATTTTTTCATTTTATACATCTCTCCTTTTAATTACTCTAATTCAAGCTCTGGGCTCCCGGCCCATGCATGAAAACTTGCATCAAAGTTCTGTACATTATCATATCCTAACATAGTTAAGACTATCTGCATATGAGCTGAACGAATACCCGCTGTACAATATGTAACTATTTCATCATCTTTATTAACTCCATTTTCTTCAAGTATGGCTTTAATTTCTTCTGGATTTTTTATTGTACCGTTTTTCTCTAAAAAGCTATTAAATGGTATATTGATTGCTCCTGGTAAATGTCCACCTCTTACTTCTCCATACTTTGTAGCTCCTTCATACTCATCTTTTTCTCTTACATCTATAATAACTACATCGTCTACTTTATTAACTAATTCTTCAGTTTCTATATTTGTTTTAGAGTCTAACTCTTTTACTTTAAAATTTGTAGACGTTGGTTCTACTGGTTCCTTTGATACCTCATAGCCTTCTGATTTCCAATAGTCCCATCCACCGTCTAAGATTTTTGTATTATCCAATCCTGATCTTCTAAGCATCCATACAATTCTTCCATCTTCTCCCCAACCTTTTTTTGTGTTGGTATAAACTACTATCTCTTTATCCTCGTCTATCCCAACTTCAGAAAACCTTTGGGATAAAGTGTCTGGCTCAAGGACTGTTCCCCAGTTTAGATCTTCTCCTGGAGTTCCATCAATATCAGCAAACTGTTGCCACATAACAGCTATTGCACCTGGTATATGTCCCTTATCATAAGCTTCTTGCCCCCTAGCATCTAATATTAATAAATTTTCCTTCTCCATGTTTTCCTTTAACCACTCAGCATCTACAATATATGTATCGTCTTCAAATTTAATATTTTCTTCTACATTCTTATTGAGATCTTTAACCTCATTTGTTCCTGCATCTTTTGAACATCCAATTAAAGAAAGAGACAATACTAATACTAAAACCATTATTAAACTTAATCTTTTTCTATTACTTTCCTTCATGAACTAGCCTCCTTTTTTATAGTATAGTGTTAAATGTTTACCTAGCATATGAATTATAACACAGAATAAAATATATTTATAATTGGAAATATTAATAGCTTTTTTAAAGTTATTAATATCCCTTATAGGTTGAAAAACATAAAAATAGCTGTCGGGAAAAAGCAAGTTTTAATCCCTCAGGCCTAAAATAAAGAGTGCTTAGGAACTAACTTCTTTTAAGAAGCAAATTCCTAAGCACTCTTTATTTTTATCTATATCTTTTTCTTCTTTATATCTGTATAAACATTTTGCCATATACTTACACTTATTACAATCTTGAAATCTATATAATTTATAAATTCCAAAAATGTCATTTTGTATTCTAATTTTCACTATAACAAAAAGGGAAATAGTTGTAGCTATCCATTTCCCAACATCCTCTTTGAATAAAGGCTAATACCATCTAAAAAATAAAGTTCTATCTCCTCTTTCTATCATACTTGTAAACTTTCTTCTTATATACTCTTTATATAAATCTCTTGCTCCAGGTAATATCATAGTAATTCCTACTATATCTGTTAAAATTCCTGGCAATAAAAGAAGGAACCCGCCTATTAATATACAAAAACCATTTAAAATATCTTCCCCTGGAATATTCCCCTGTGATAGCTCTTCGTTAATTTTACTTACTACAACCTTTCCTTCACTTTTAGCTAAAAAATATCCAGCGATTCCCGTAATTATAATAAGTAATACAGTGGTCCAAAATCCCATAGATTTGGAAGCCTTAATTAAAATATATAGGTCTATAATAGGTGTTAAAATAAATAATGTCACCAATTTTCCCATAATCTTTTCTCCTTTTACTAAGCAATTTTAAATACCTAACTTTTAAAAATATAAAATTAATCATTCCAGCCTTATATTTTTACTCTATCATTCCTTGAAGTTCATTCCAAATATCCTTATGTTTTTTTCTGAAATTTATTGGTTTAAGATTTTTATCCACAAAAACATGTTCAGTAAATCCTTTTGCTAGTAAAGTATTATCTTTCTCCCTATATATCTTGTATCTAAGCTCTATCCTTACACCTTTTAATTTAACAAGTTGCGTATCTATACATATTTCATCATCAAATTTAGCAGGAACTAAATACTCACATCCTGTTTTTATTACAGGTAAAAGTATATTCTCTACTTCTAATTCTTCATAACTTGACTTCAATTTTCTAAAAAATTCATTTCTTCCGACTTCAAACCAAGTAAAATAATTACCATAATAAACTACACCCATTTGATCCGTTTCCTTATATCTTACTTTTACAGTAGTTATATTCCCCATATGATAGCTCCTTTACAAAACTCTAGCTTCACCTTTATAAATTAATCCTGTAATACTATCTACAGTAATTAATTCTCCATCTTTTAATAATTTTGTTCCATCATTGGCCCCTACAACAGTTGGCCTTTCAACATTAAAACCTACTATAGCAGCATGAGAAGTAAGACCACCTTCTTCTGTTATAATTGCTGATGCCCTTTTCATATATTCTACCATATCCTTATTTGTTGATATGCTTACTAATATATCCCCATCTTCAAACTTATCTTCTAATTCTTCTGGAGTATTTCCTATACATACTTTTCCTGTAACAGCCTTATTACCTATCCCAATACCTTTTAACAAAATTTTCCCTACTGTATGAACTTTAAGTAAATTTGTTGAACCTGAAACGGATACAGGGATTCCAGCTGTAATTACTATAAGATCTCCTTCACTAATAAAGTCCTTTTCTAAAGCACTGTGTATTGCCATCTCTATTACTTCATCAGTAGAGGTACTTTTAACTGCCAAAGTCGGATATACTCCCCAAGTTAATGATAATTTTCTCATTACTTTTCTTGAAGTAGTTGCAGCAATTATAGGTGCTTTCGGTCTAAACTTAGACACAGCTTTTGCTGTATTACCAGAAGATGTGGCAGTTAAAATAGCACTTGCCCCCAAATCTTCTGCTGTACTACAAGTTGCCCTACTAATAGCATTGGTAGTAGTATATTCTTTTTCTAAAGCTTTTAAATGGAATATTTCTCTATAATCTAAAGAGGCTTCCGTTCTTAAAGCAATATTTCTCATAGTCTTCACTGCTTCTACAGGATACTTTCCTGCTGCTGTTTCACCAGATAGCATAATAGCGTCACTACCATCCAATATTGCATTGGCTACATCATTTACCTCAGCCCTAGTCGGCCTTGGATTTCTTATCATAGAATCTAACATTTGAGTTGCCGTAATAACTGGTTTACCTGCTTTATTACATTTTCTTATAATAGTTTTTTGTATCATGGGGATTTCTTCAGTAGTTATTTCTACTCCTAAATCCCCCCTTGCTACCATAATTCCATCAGACACATTTATAATATCATCTATATTGTCTACTCCCTCTTGATTTTCTATTTTAGATATTATTTCTATATGATCTGCATTATTCTCTTCTAATATTTTCCTTATTTCTAACACATCTGAAGCTTTTCTAATAAAGGATGCTGCAATAAAATCAATATCATTTTCTATACCAAATACTATATCACCAATATCCTTCTTTGTAACAGCAGGCATATTAGTTTTTACCCCTGGTACATTTACACCCTTATGGTCAGTTAATATTCCGTTATTCTTAACTATACATACTATGTCAGTTTCATCAATAATTTCTATTACT
The DNA here is from genome assembly GCA_035301805.1 of Tissierellales bacterium. Classification (NCBI taxonomy): domain Bacteria; kingdom Bacillati; phylum Bacillota; class Tissierellia; order Tissierellales; species Tissierellales bacterium. The sequence continues at coordinate 41,648 of DATGTQ010000130.1, read as the reverse complement.
TCCAGTTCTATTAATCCATCATCTATGAGTATGGTATCTTTTTCTTTTACATCCTTTGACAATCCTTTGTACCCAATGTTAACAATTGTTTCATCTCCTAAAACTTCTCTCGTAGTCAATGTAAAACGCTGACCTTTTTCTAATTGAATTTCTCCATCTTTAAATTTTCCTAATCTTATTTCTGGTCCCTTAGTATCTAACAAAATTCCCACAGTATAATCCTTTTTTTCTCTAACCTTTTTTATAGTCTCTATTCTTTTTTTATGCTCGTTATGATCCCCATGAGAAAAGTTTAACCTAGTTAAATTCATACCACAATCCATTAACTTTTCCAAAATATCTTCTTCCTCAGAAGCTGGCCCTATTGTACATACTATTTTAGTTTTTTTCATACTTACACCCCTCATCAATTATATAGATAATACTCTAGCTATTTTATACATATCTTCGTCAAACTCTTTATTAACGGAAAGAGCTTCATCTAAATCCATGTCGATTATTTTATTTTCTTTTAATCCTAAAGCTCTAGCTGATTGCCCATTAATCAATAGTTCCATTGCCTTATTTCCCATAGTACTTGCAGTTACTCTATCAAAAGTTGTAGGTGTTCCTCCTCTTTGAATATGGCCCAAAATTGTAACCCTAGTTTCTGTTCCTGTTTTTTCTTCTATTTCTTCTGCTAATTCAAAAGAATTTCCTACTCCTTCTGCTAGAACGATTATACTATGAAGTTTTCCCCTATTCTTTCCTTTTATAACACGTTTACAAACATTGTCTACATCTATTTCTACCTCCGGAACTATTATACTTTCTGCTCCCCCGGCCATTCCTGCATATAGAGCTATGTCACCACAGTTTCTTCCCATTACCTCTACAATATTTGCCCTACCATGAGAAGCTGAAGTATCTCTAATTTTACTAATTGCATCTACTACAGTCTCAACGGCTGTGAAGAATCCAATAGTATAGTCAGTATATCCCATATCATTATCTATAGTACAAGGAACACATATTGTTGGTATTCCAGCATCACTTAAAGTTTTAGCTCCTTTAAAAGAACCATCCCCCCCTAATACTATTAATCCATCAATTCCAAATACATTTATTATATTTAAAGCCTTATTAAAACCTTCTTCTGTGGAAAACTCCTCACTTCTTGCGGTTCTAAGAACTGTTCCTCCTCTATGAATAATATCTCCAACACTAGAAAGATTCATATCATTAATATTACCATTTAAAAGTCCATTGTACCCTTGTTTAATACCAACAACTCTAACATTATTATAAATACCAGTTCTTACTACAGCTCTAACAGCTGCATTCATTCCAGGTGCATCTCCTCCACTAGTTATTACTCCTATTGTCTTCATCTTTATCCTCCTTACATTATAAAAAATATAGATTTAAATATTATATATATCCTAATTCTATTAACATTGAATAGACATCCTCTGCCTCAAATTCTGGTGTCAGTATTTCATATAATTCTTTATATCCATCTTTTGAAAAGAATTTTATTTCTACTAAAAATCCCTCTTCCGTTAATGTTTTTTCTATTTTCTTAGCCTTTCCTAGTCCTTCCACCACATAGACTGCAGTCCACATATTCTTGCACTCCCCGGATAAATATTGTAAAAATATTATAGCATATATATCAGCAAAGTTTAACAGAGTCTTTACCAACTATTTGTTTTAGTTCATTTAGCAAATTATTATTCTTCACATCCACCCATAAATCCCTTTCTGCCATAAAAGTCTTATTATTTTTTTCCATATACACATATACTGGTGTACTTCCTTTATATTTAATAAAAATACTTTTTAGGGAATTTAAAGTATTGGGCGAACGATCTTTTGGGACCATTACATATAATTTATCCTTATTATACTCTTTTAACGGATAAATCTTATCAGATATTATTTTAGGTTCGTCTTCTTCACTTATACTTAATTTTCCCTCTATTACTACCAAATTATCTTCTTCTATATATTGGGAAAATTTTTCATAAGTCAGTGGAAATACTATAACATCTACTACTCCATATAAATCTTCTAAGTTTAAAAAGGCCATTATATTGTTATTTCTAGTTACCATATTTCTTTTAGCACTAATTATTCCACCAATAACCACTTTTTGCCCATCTCTATATTTCATTGTAGAAAGTTCCTCACCTACATCATCAGATATCCCAAATAAATTTGTAGTCGTTATATTAGATATCTTTTTAAGCTTTTCCTCATAAGGTGCCAAAGGATGTCCACTAATATATATTCCCAATATTTCTTTCTCCATAGTTAAAAGTGTATCCTGGGTAAATTCTTTTAAGTCTGGGAAAGATTCATGAGATACCTCTGTATCTATAGAATCAAATAAAGAGGATTGACCTTTTATATTTCGTTTTCTATCTTGATTAATACTATTAATAGTCTTTTCAAAGACTGCTAATAACTGAGCCCTATTTGCACTTAAACTTTCCATAGCCCCACATTTTATTAAACTTTCTACAGCCCTTTTGTTCATAACAGATGAATCTATTCCATCTACTCGTTCAACAAAATCAGTAAAGCTAATAAAAGGTCCATCTAATTCTCTAGCTTTTACTATAGCTTTTATAAAACTTTCCCCTACATTTTTTACAGCCATCAGTCCAAAGCGAATTTTATCCTTAGAAACAGTAAATTTTTCATAGCTTTCATTTATATCTGGCGGTAGTACCTCTATTCCTAACCTTTTGCATTCTTGAATATATAAAGATACTGAATTAGTATTCCCCATTACACTACTTATTAATGCAGCCATAAATTCTACTGGATAATAATGTTTTAACCAAGCAGTTCTATAAGCAATTACTGCATAAGCTGCTGAATGGGATTTATTAAAAGCATATTTAGCAAAGTCTGCCATTTGATCATAAATTTTATTTGCAGTTTTTTCATCTACACCATTTCTAATAGCTCCAGGAATTATGACTTTTCCATCTTCATCTACTTCTCCATAAATAAAATGCTCTCTTTCTTCTTCCATTGTATCCATTTGTTGCTTACTCATTGCTCTTCTAAGTAAATCAGCTCTTCCTAAAGTAAAGCCACCTATATCCCTAACTATTTGCATTACTTGCTCTTGATAAACAATACAACCATAAGTTACATTTAATATAGGTTTTAATTTTTCATGGGCATATTCAATATTCTCTGGTGCATTTTTATTTTTTATATAGATTGGAATTTGATCCATAGGTCCAGGTCTAAAAAGAGAATTTGCTGCAATAATATTTTCAAAATTATCTGGTTCTAGCTCCTTTAAAAACTGTCTCATTCCACCACTTTCAAACTGAAATATTCCTAGGGTTTCACCTTTTTCAAACATTTTAAAAATTTCCGTGTCATCAAAGGTGATAAAAGAAAAATCTATTTTCTTTCCATGATTTTTTTCTATTAAAGTAATAGCATCTCTAACAACTGTCAAAGTTCTTAGGCCTAGAAAGTCCATTTTTAATAGACCTAATTCTTCTAATTCCGTCATAGTAAATTGGGTAGTTATAGAATCTTTATTTCTAGACAATGGCACGTATTCCGTAATAGGGTCCTTAGATATTACCACTCCTGCTGCATGGGTAGAAGTATGTCTCGGTAGCCCTTCTACAGCTAAAGCCAGATCTATAAGATTTTTAATTTCATCCCTTTCTTGGTATATACCCTTTAAAGTTTTATTTACCTTTAAAGCTTTTTCAATAGTCATTCCTAATTCCATAGGAATTTGCTTAGCTATATAATCTACTTCTCCATAAGGCATATTTATTGCTCTTCCCACGTCTCTAATTGCCCCTCTTGCCGCCATGGTACCAAAGGTTACTATTTGAGCCACTCTATCTTCTCCATATTTTTCTACAACATAATCTATAACTTCCTCCCTTCTTTCATAGCAGAAATCTACATCTATATCTGGCATAGTAACTCTTTCAGGATTTAAAAACCTTTCAAATATTAAACCATATTCTAAAGGATCAATATCTATTATTCCTAAGGCATAAGAAATTAGAGATCCAGCAGCTGACCCTCTACCAGGTCCTACCATTATTCCATTATCTTTAGCAAATTTTATGAAATCCCACACTATTAAAAAATAATCTACATAGCCCATATCTACTATAGTATTAAATTCAAAGGAAAATCTCTTTTCAATTTTTTCTGTTATTTCTCCATATCTTTCCTTTAAACCATCTTTACATAATTTTTCTAAGTATTCTTCATTTGTATATCCTTCAGGAGTTTCATATTTAGGTAAATGTAGCTTTCCAAATTCTAAATCTACATTACATCTTTGTCCTATTTTTACAGTATTTTCTAAAGCTCCATCCACATCCCCAAAAAGGCTTTCCATTTCCTCGTAAGATTTTAAATAAAATTGATCTGTTGGAAACTTCATCCTATCTTCTTCATCGACAGTTTTTCCTGTTTGAACACATAATAATACATCATGTACTAAAGCATCTTCCTGTTTTAAATAATGGACGTCATTAGTAGCTACCAAAGGAATATTCAATGCTTTAGATAAATTAATAAGTTCCTGATTAACTAGCTTTTGCTCCCTTAAGCCATGGTCTTGAAGCTCTAAAAAGTAATTGTCTTCTCCAAATATTTCCTTATATTTAGTTGCTGAAACTTTTGCGCCAGAATAGTCACCATTAAGTAGTTTTTTCTGAACCTCCCCACCTAAACAAGCACTTAAAGCTATTATACCTTCACTATACCTTTCCAGAACATTATAATCCACTCTTGGTTTATAATAGAAACCATTAACATAGCCCTCCGATACTATCTTCATTAAATTTAAATATCCTTTATTATTTTTCGCTAACAATACTAAATGATATTGTTCTTTCTTTTTTGGATTTTTTTCTGTATAGGCACCTTTAGACACATATACTTCTGAACCAAGAATAGGATTTATTCCTTGTTTTTTAGCTTCTTTATAGAAATCTACTACTCCAAACATATTACCATGATCAGTAATAGCTATAGCATCCATTCCTAATTCTTTAGTCTTAGAAACCAAATCCTTAATCCTATTTGCACCATCTAAAAGACTGTATTCAGTATGAACGTGAAGATGGACAAACTTTCCTTTATTCTCCATAATCATGTCCTTTCTAAAATTTTTCTACATATATATTATTCTATCATAGGGGTTTCTTTTTTTCCTAACTTTTCTGCAATCTCATCTATTTTTCGAAATCTATGATTCACTCCGGATTTACCTACAGGTGGATCTAATTTTTCACCTAATTCTTTAAGACTTGCATCCCTATTTTCTAATCTTAAATATGCTACCTCTAGTAAATTTTTCGGTAATTTTTCTAATCCTACAGTTTCTTCTATATATCTAATATTATTGATTTGCCTTATAGAAGCATTTATAGTTTTTCCTAAATTAGCAGTTTCACAGTTTACTAATCTATTTATATTATTTCTTACATCTTTTAAAACTCTAATATTTTCTAACTCTAAGAGAGCTGAATGAGCTCCTATAATATTTAATAAGTCAACTATTTGTTCTCCCTCTTTAAGGTAAACTATATAATCCTCCTTCCTCGTAACAATTTTTGAATTTAGCTCAAAAGCATTAATTAATTTAGATAAATCTTTAGCATGTTCTCTGTTACTAGATACAAACTCTAAATGATAAGTCTTTTCAGGATTACTAATAGAACCACTTCCTAAAAATGCACCTCTAATATAGGCTCTTCTACAGCAGTTATTCTCCACAATATACTTTGGTATTCTGTGATTAATTTCGAAACTCGATTCTTCATTTTTATTTAAGAAACCTATATCCTTAAGGATCTTTTTAGTATTCTTCGTATTTTGCACTACTATTAAATAATTATTATTCTTTTTCAATTGTTTGTTCTTCCTTACCATTACATCTACATTAATATTATATAAATATTTTAATAAAGTAAAAGTTCTCCTAGCTATTGCTGCATTCTCCGTTAAAAACTTCAAACTAATATTTCTTTGTCCTTTTATAGAAATAGAGCCACCCATTCTAACTAAAGCAGCTAATTCTGATTTTGCACAAGATTTACTCTTTATTTCTAGCCTAGATAGTTCATTTTTAGTTGATGAAGAGAAAGACATCTTCCAACCTCCTAAAATCCTTCTTTATATTAATTAAATTCATTATACTATATTTATACCTTTAATTTAAAAGATTTATAGATTTTGTCTAAAATCTATATTAAAATAGAGATATATACTTATTATACTTATGGAGGTAGATTTTTCATGAAAATTAATTTAGATTATTCAATTAAAAACTTAGTAAATTTATTAAACATTCCTAGTCCATCTGGAAACACAGAAAAAGCAATTGACTTTGTCGAAAAGAAATTCAATGACTTAGGAATTAAAACTAAAAGAACTAATAAGGGTGCATTAATTGCTACTATTGAGGGGGAAAACAAGTCAAAAGAAGTTACACTTTCAGGTCATGTAGATACTTTAGGTGGTATGGTTAAAGAAATAAAAGGTAATGGCCGCTTAAAACTATCACAAGTTGGTGGCTACGTTTGGAGCACAATTGAAGGTGAATATTGTATTATTGAAACTAGTAATGGGAAAAATTATACTGGTACAATATTGACTACTAAAGCTTCATCCCATGTCCACGGATCGGAAACTGATAAATTAGAACGAAATCAACAAAACTTAGAAATTAGAATTGATAAAAAAGTTAGGTCTAAGGAAGATGTTGAAAATCTTGGTATATCTGTAGGAGATTATGTATTCTTTGATCCTAGGACCACTGTCACAGAAAGTGGATATATAAAATCCAGACATTTAGACGACAAAGCCGGGGTTGCAGCTTTGTTAGGAATTGCCAAATATCTAATAGATAATAATATTACACCTAAATATACTACTAATTTCTTTATTAGCAATTATGAAGAAGTAGGCCATGGTGCAAGTGCTGCATTGCCAGAAAATACATTTGAATTTATTGCTATAGACATGGCAGCCCCTGGCGAAGGGCAAACCTCTGATGAATATAGCGTAACTATTTGTGCTATGGATTCTTCAGGACCTTATAACTTAGAACTTCGAAAAAAACTTATAAATCTGGCTAAGGAAAACAACCTTAATTATAAAGTAGATATATATCCCTACTATGGTTCTGATGGTAGTGCTGCTTTAAAAGCTGGTTACGATTTTAAAGTAGCACTTATTGGCCCAGGGGTAGATGCATCCCATTCTTTTGAAAGAACTCACCAAGATGCTATAGAAAGTACTATAAAGCTAGGAATACTTTACTTAACAAAATAACTTTTACCAAAACCTCTAATATTTTCATGGTTTATTTATTTATTATAGTATAAAACTAGTTTTAGAGGTGATAAAATGAGCTTAAATGAAAAATTTATAATAGATCTTCAAGGCAATAATTATGTAACTTATGAAGGGTTATTAGATTTAGCCCATCAAAACAATTTAAGTTCCATATACGTAGAGCTTCTACAAATCCCTAAAGATGAAAATAATATGACGGCTATTTGCAAAGCTACTGCTACCACTGACAGAGGAACTTTCTCAGATATTGGAGACGCTAGTCCCAAATCTGTAAATACTACTGTAATGCCTCATTTAATACGTATAGCATCTACTAGAGCTAAGGCTAGAGTTTTAAGAGATATAACTAATATTGGAATGACTGCTTTAGAAGAAATAATTGAACAGCCAGTAGAAGAACCTGCTACTAAAAGACAAATTGAAACTATTAAAAAGCTATCTAGAAACCAGGAATTTAATACATCTTATGATAATTTAACAAAAAAAGCTGCCAGTAATATAATAGCTCAACTAATTGATAAGCAAAATAGAGGTCATTAGCAAAGAAAACTAATTATAAGTTTTCTTTGCTTTCTTTTCTTCTACTAATTCCATAATTATTTTACTTATTTTAATATTATCATGACGAATATAATTTTTCTTTACATCTATTAAATCATATTTTAATAGATTAATATTTTTAGATTTAAGTATTTTTTCTTCTTCCTTAGTAATTAATACTGGTTCTGCCCCATCTTCACTATATTTCTCTAAAATTTCCCTTGGTATAGTTTCCTCATTAATTATAATATAATCCAATAAATCTTCCCTACTATGTTTTAAAATTGCTTCTACATGATCTAAAACAGTGTAATTATCCGTTTCTCCTGGCTGAGTCATTACATTAGGAATATATATTTTAATTCCTTTTGAATGATAAATTTTATCTACTATATTATTGACTAATAAATTAGGAATAACACTAGTATATAAACTACCAGGTCCTAGTACTATTACATCTGCTTCTTCAATGGACTCTACTGTTTCTTCCAATGGATAACTCATCTTTGGCTCCATATATACATAATCAATCCTACTTTTTATTTCTTTTCCAACTATAGGTATATTAGATTCCCCTTCTACCTCTTGTCCATTTTCAAAAACTGCGTATAATTTGACATCTTCTAAGGTCATAGGTAATACTTTCCCTGTTACTGCTAAAACATTACAAGTTTCTTTAACAGCTAGTTCAAAACTTCCATATATCTCATTCATCGCAGCAATAAATAAGTTTCCTATATTTTGACCCTCAAATTTTCCCTCACTAAATCTATATTGAAGCAATTTTTCCATAGAAGGCTCAGTATTAGCTAATGCTAGTATGCAACTTCTAATATCTCCCGGAGGTAGCATGCCCAAATCTTCTCTTAAAACTCCTGAGCCTCCCCCATCATCTGCCACTGTTACTATAGCAGTAATATTTGAAGTAAATTCCTTTAGTCCCCTCAATAAAATTGAAACTCCTGTACCTCCACCTATAACTACAACCTTAGGTCCTTTAGCTAAGGTATTTCTTTTACTTGAATTTTTCATATTCTTTCCCCTTTTTCTACTTGTTACAATCCCTATGACTTACAATAACCCTATTATCATCCTTTAACAGTTTCTCATAAAGTACATTTGCAATAGTCACAGATCTATGCTTACCCCCTGTACAACCAATACCTATGACTAATTGGCTTTTCCCCTCCTTTATATAATGTGGAATTAAATAACTTATCATATCATATAGTTTATCAATAAAAACCTGTGCTTCCTCCCATTTTAGTACATAATTTCTTACACCTTCATCCATACCAGTTAATTCTTTAAGTTCTTCTATATAATAAGGATTAGGCAAAAATCTTACATCAAATACTAAATCAATATCTAAAGGTACCCCATATTTAAAACCAAAAGAAACTACCGAAATAGTTAGCTTCTTTAATTCTTTTCCTTCTAAAAAAATTCCATTTATCTCTTCTTTTAACATAGCAATAGTTAAATTAGAAGTATCTATGACGTAATCAGCTTTTTGTTTAACCTCCTCTAATATTTGTCTTTCTTCTATAATTCCATCATTTATTCTACCATAAATAGCTAAAGGGTGAGGCCTTCTATGTTCTTTATATCTTTTTATTAATACACTATCCGATGCATCTAAGAAAAGAATTCTATATTTTATTCCTTTATCCTCTAGTGTTTTTAAACTTTCAAATAAATCATTAAAAAATTTCCCACCCCTAATATCTGCAACTACTGCTACTTTTTCAATGTTTCTTTTTGATTCATAACATAGTTCAGCAAAATCAGGTAATAAAGTTGGTGGAAGATTGTCCATACAATAATAACTCATATCCTCCATAGCATTTAAAGTTTGACTCTTCCCCGCTCCTGACATACCAGTTACAATTACAAACTCTATATCCATTTACTTCACCTCCAAAATCATTTTTCTACATTAATAATTCTACTTATGGGAACATTGGCTCCTATCGCTATTTTTATACCTTTTTCAACCTTTCCTACATCCTTAGGATCATGAGCATCGCTATTTATATAAAATTTCACATCCTCTTCTAAGGCTATTTTTAAATTCTCTGAGGATAATTCACCATGATGTGAATTTATTTCTAATGCAGTATTTGCTTTAGCCGCTGCTTTGGAAAGTTCCTTTATATCTACCCTTATTTTTGCATTTGGATGGGTAATAATATCAACGGGATATTTATCCATGGCTTTTATAAAAGCTATAGTATTCATCTTTTTAATCCTATCTTCCAATTTTTTGTTCCATTTTGAAATGAAGTTATAAAAATACACTTTATAGAAATCGCCAAAAGTTTTTGGTAATGCTCCAAAATGATAGCCTAATAATAAAATGTCTAAAATCTCTATTATTTCATCATCTACATCTATACTACCATCATAACTTATAAGATTAGCCTCTACGCCTAGGAGAATTTTCACACCTTCATCTTTATACTTTTGATTCAAAAAATCAATTTCTTTTCTCATTTCATATAACTTTTCCCTTTTTACACCATAAGTTAAATGTCCAGGTCCATGGTCACATATAGCTATTTCCTTCAGTCCTTTTTTTATTCCTTCCTCTACATTTTCCTCAATAGTACCTATGCCATGACTATATATAGTATGGGTATGATAATCCCCGTGTATTTTCATATTTTATTATTTTATCCTTTCTGTTTTTCTCCTATAACCTTCAATTCTGGTTCTAAAATTACATTGTATTTATCTTTTACTGTTTTTTGTATAACCTTAATTAAGTTTTCCACATTATCAGAACTTGCATTTTCAGCATTAATTATAAAGCCCGAATGTTTTTCTGAAACTTGGGCCCCTCCATGTCTTAGACCTTTTAATCCTGAATCTTGTATAAGTTTCCCTGCATAATAGCCTTCTGGTCGCTTAAAAGTACTTCCTGCACTAGGATATTCTAAAGGCTGTTTTGTTTTTCTTCTTCTCGTAAGATCATTCATTTTTTCCTTGATTTCATCATAATTTCCTTCTTCTAATTCCATTTCTACTTCTAAGACTATAAGTTCTTGGTCCTGTACCCTACTACCTCTATATCTAAAATTCATTTCTTCTCCAGAATACTCTACTATTTTACCTTCTTTATCTAATACCTTTACTTTAGATACTACATCCTTCATTTCTCCACCATAAGCTCCAGCGTTCATTGCAATTGCTCCTCCTACAGTGCCTGGAATTCCACTAGCAAATTCCAATCCCTTTAGAGAATGTTTCAATGCTCTTTTACTTAATTTCGATAACAAAGCTCCAGATTGAACTCTAATTTTATTTCCTCTAATATTAATATGACTCAAATTTTCCTCTATTATTATAACAGTTCCTCTTATTCCACCATCTCTAACTAAAATATTACTTCCATTTCCCATAACATAATAATTAACTTTTTCTTTTTCACAACTTTTAACAGCTTCGATTAATTCGTCTTCAGTCTCTGGCACAATAACCTTATCTGCTGGCCCACCAATTTTAAAAGATGTATAATTCTTCATTAGTTCATTATACAATATTTTCAATAAAACCACTCCTAGCATTTATTTTCTATCCTATAATAAATATTATACCCTATTTTGTCAACTGTTCTATCCGTTTTTCCCCATCTTCTATAGCTTTATTGGAGTCCTTTTCACCTATAATTGCTTTTTTAATTTCTTCTTGAAGTATTCTATCTATATCTATCCAATTATCTCTTAATGGTAAATAAAAAGTATAGGATAAGCTTTCTTCTATTTTTTTCATTTTAGGGCTATTTACATACATATCATTTATATCTTTCTTCACGGTAAAAAGACCAATATCTTCTAATGATCTTTGATTAGTATCTTCTGTTAAACTTTTTAAAAATTTGACACACATTTCTTTCTTTTTTTCATCTTCCTGCTCCATTATACCATAGGATAATATTCCATCACTTACTACAATAGGCATATTTATACTTCCTATGGGATAATTAGCTACATCAAAATTAAAACCTTCCCCCTTCTCCTCTAAGTCTTCCAAAACCTTTACCGCCCAACTTCCCGTTGGATATACAGCTACCTTTTTATCTTTATAAAACATTTCCCAACATTCTTCCTCATTCATTATGCCGAAAAAACCTGGTGTAACCTCATATTTTTCCTTTAAATCAATTACTTTTTCCAATCCATTTATAACTTCCTCTCCATAAAAATTATAATCATCAGTCTTTTCATTAAATATCTCTGCTCCATCAGACATAATAATACCCCATAAATTATAATAACCTGGCGTTATAAAAGAATTAAAACCAAAATAATCAACTATTCCTTCTTCTTCATCTGTATATGTAAGTTTTTCCAGTGTCTCTACAAATTCTTCATAGGACCAATTACCATCATTAGGTGGAGGAACTCCTTTTTTATTAAATAAATCCAAATTTAAATACATTGAATATGTAGTTAAAGCCACTGGATAGGCTATTATCTGTCCTTTATAATCAACACCATTCAAAGCTTGGATTTTAATAGACTTTAATTCTTCATCTTCAATGTATTCATCTAAAGGTTCCAACATATTTATATAATTAAAACCATTTCCTACGGGTATTATATCCGGTTTATCCCCTTTACTAAACTCTTTCTCTATATCTTCTAAAGTATTCCAATCCATAGGAGTAAACTTAATATATACACCTGGATTCCTTTTTTCAAAACTCTCTATTTTTTCTTCTATCCAGCTATATCTACTACCTGTCTCTACATTTAATCTAGGATAATCCCAAATATTTATAATACCTTTATACGGTTCTTCCTCTACTTCTACAACAGGAAATAAATCGTTAAAAAAAATATTATATGTCCAAAAAATTATAAATCCTAATAATACTGCTGCTAATATATAATTAATTTTACCATACTTCATAAAAGTCACTCCTCAATATAAAAATATATAGGAGACTATACTTTCCTATATATTATAAAATATTCAATGATTAAGACCTTTATGTAATATTTCTCTTAAACAGTTAAAAGGTAGAGGAATGTTTCACCTCTACCTTTTATTTATTTTATTCTGCTTCTGCCATTTTCTTATATTTTTCATATTTTTCTTTTGCATCTTTTTCAGCTTTTGCAAATAATTCTTCAGCTTGTTCTGGGAAAGTTCTCATTAATGATGAATATCTTACTTCAGATTCTATAAAATCTCTAAAAGATTCTTTTGGTTCCTTAGAATCTAAGATAAATGGATTCTTTCCTTCTGCCTTTAAGCCTGGATTGTATCTATATAGGTGCCAGTATCCTGCATCTACAGCTTTCTTTTCTTGTTTTTGACTTACACCCATTCCACCTTTAATTCCATGACTTATACATGGTGCATAAGCTATTATTAAAGCTGGCCCTGGATAATTTTCTGCTTCAGTCATTGCTTTTATTAATTGATTTTTGTTTGCACCCATAGCTACTTGTGCTACATATACATAGCCATAAGTTGCTGCAATCATTCCTAAATCTTTCTTTCTAATTTCTTTTCCAGATGCTGCAAATTTTGCTACCGCTGCAGTTGGAGTTGCCTTTGATGATTGACCACCTGTATTTGAATAAATTTCAGTATCCATAACTAAAACATTTACATCTTCTCCTGAAGCTAGTACATGGTCTAATCCACCAAATCCTATGTCATAAGCCCAACCGTCTCCACCAAAGATCCAAATAGATTTCTTAATTAGGTAATCTTTAACATCTGCTATTTCTTCTAGTATCTTATCAGCTTCATAATTATTTGTTTTTATATCTAATAGTGGTAGAATCTTAAGTGTTGCTACTTTCGATGCTTTAGCATCATCTTTACCTTCTAACCATTCATTGAAGGCTCCATTTATTTCATCATTTACGTTAAGTTCAATAAAGTCTTTCATTAATTTTTCAATTTTGTTTTTTATTTGAGATACAGCCATTGCCATTCCATAACCATATTCTGCATTATCTTCGAATAAAGAGTTAGCCCATGCTGGCCCTTCTCCATTTTGATTCTTACAGTATGGCATTGATGGTGCTGATGCTCCCCAAATTGATGAACATCCCGTTGCATTAGCAATAATCATTCTATCTCCGAATAATTGAGTAACTAATTTAGCATATGGTGTTTCACCACAACCAGCACAAGCTCCTGAGAACTCTAGTAATGGTTGAACAAATTGACTACCTTTAACATTATATCTTGTTACTAAATCATCTTTTACAGAAACTGTCATTGCATGTTCCCAGTTCTTGGATTGTTCTTCAACTTGACTTTCTAATGGTTCCATAATTAATGCCTTTTCTTTTGCTGGACATACATCTGCACAGTTTCCACATCCTGTACAATCTAATGCACTAACTTGTATACGATATTCAAGACCTTCTAATCCTTTTCCAATAGCCTTCTTAGTTTCAAAACTTGCTGGTGCATTTTTTACCTCTTCTTCATCTAATAAGAATGGTCTAATTGCAGCATGTGGACATACAAAAGCACATTGGTTACATTGGATACAATTATCTAATTGCCACTCTGGAATATTCACTGCTATACCACGTTTTTCATAAGCAGCAGTTCCATGAGGAAACACTCCATCTTCCATTCCAACAAAAGTACTTACAGGTAGTTTATCACCTTCTTGTCTATTTATTGGAATTAGAACATCTTTTATAAATTCCGGTGCCTCTTCAGTAACGGCTGTTTCTGTAGCTACTTCTACATCTTTCCAAGATTCCGGTACATCTATTCTAACTAAGGATTCTATTCCTTTATCTACTGCTTTATAGTTCATTTGAACTACTTCTTCACCTTTTCTACCATAGGATTCAACAATAGAATCTTTTAAATGTTTAACAGCTTCGTCAATAGGTATTACATTTGCCAACTTAAAGAAGGCAGATTGCATAATCATATTTGTCCTTCCACCTAATCCTACTTCTTGTGCAATCTTAGTTGCATCTATAATATGGAAGTCAATATTCTTTTCAGCTATATATTTCTTCATAGAATCTGGAAGATGTTCGTCTAGTTCTTCTTCTGACCAATTAGTATTTAATAAGAAGGTTCCTCCTTCTTTTAATCCATCTAATAAATTATATTGATATACATAAGATTGTTTTGAACAAGATATAAAATCAGCTTCATCGATTAAATAAGTTGATTTAATTGGTTCATCTCCAAATCTTAAATGAGATATTGTAATTCCACCAGATTTTTTACTATCATAGGAGAAATATCCTTGGGCATACATATCAGTGTCGTCCCCAATTATTTTTATGGCACTCTTATTTGCTCCAACAGTTCCATCAGACCCGAATCCCCAGAATTTACATCTAATATTGCCCTCTGGTTCAGCCTTTATTGTTTCTTTAACTTCTAATGATGTATTTGTTACATCATCAACTATTGCTAAAGAAAATCCATCTTTTGGATCTTCTGATTTTAAATTTTCAAATACTGCATTTATATGAGTGGGCGTAGTATCTTTAGAACCTAAACCATATCTACCACCTACAATTAATGGAGTATTTTCTTTCCCATAAAATAAATTACGAATATCTAAGTATAATGGTTCACCAATTGCTCCTGGCTCTTTAGTTCTATCAAGAACAGCAATTTTCTTAACTGTTTCAGGTAGTACATTGAAGAAATGTTCCTCAGAGAATGGTCTATATAAATGAACTTCTACTACTCCAACTTTTTCTCCCTTGTTTATTAAGTAATCAACAGTTTCTTCTATAGCCTCTGTTATTGAACCCATAGCAACAATAACGTTTTCTGCTTCGGGGTGACCATAATAGTTAAATGGCTTATATTCTCTACCAGTTATTTTTGAAATTTCATCCATATATTCTACAACTATATCTACAATATCTTCATAATATGGATTAGCAGCTTCTTTAGCTTGGAAGAAAATATCTGGATTTTGTGCAGTACCTTTAGTATATGGTCTTGAAGGATTTAATGACCTATTTCTAAATTCATTTAAGGCATCATAATCTACTAAATCCTTAAATACATCATAATCCATAACTTCTATTTTTTGAATTTCATGACTAGTTCTAAAACCATCAAAGAAATGTACAAAAGGAACTCTTCCTTTTAAAGCACTTAAATGGGCTACTCCTCCTAAATCCATGACTTCTTGTACACTACCCGATGCTAAAAGCGCAAAACCTGTTTGCCTAGTAGCCATAACATCAGAATGATCACCAAATATAGATAATGCATGACCAGCTACCGCTCTTGCACTTACATGAAATACTGCTGGTAGCAATTCACCTGCCATTTTATACATATTTGGTATCATTAAAAGCAATCCTTGTGATGCAGTAAATGTAGAAGTCAAAGCTCCAGCAGATAATGAACCGTGAACTGCTCCAGATGCACCTGCTTCTGATTGCAATTCTGTAACTAATACCTCTTGATCAAAAATATTCTTTTTTCCATGGGCAGCCCATTCATCCATTAATTCCGCCATTGTTGATGAAGGAGTAATTGGATATATTGCAGCTACATCAGTAAAAGCGTAAGCTACATGAGCTGCTGCAGTATTACCATCCATGGTTTTCATAACTTTTGTCATCTATAGACCCCCTTTAAAAAATGAAAATACATTGTATTATAATTGTCAACCTATTACCTATTACTTGACAAATTTTGTTATGTCCTATTACAGTTTTAGTATATTAAACATTAGTAATAAAGTCAACCGTCAAAATCATTTATTTTTCTACAAAATTAGTCCTTCAAAATGGGTCTAATTCTATAATCCTAACTTCCATTAATTCTTAATACCCTCTTTTATTCTTTTCCTCTATATAGGACTTTATCCTATTATCCAATTCTATTGCTGCGTTATAACCTAGATTTTTTTGTCTTGTATTTCTAGCAGCCACTTCCACTATCATAGCTATATTTCTTCCTGGCCTTACAGGGGCTACTAATTTTGACACCTTTAATCCTAATATTTCTGCATAGCATTCATCTAGCCCTAATCTATCATATTCTTTCTTTTCATCCCAAAACTCTAGTTCGATAACTAAATCAATGAATTCCCAGGCCTTTACAGCTCCTACTCCATATAATCTTTCAATATCAATTATCCCTATACCTCTTATCTCCATAAAATGCCTAACTAATTCTGGAGATATTCCCTGTAGTTTATCATCTACTCTTTTTATTTCTACAGCATCATCTGCAACTAGCCTATGACCTCTTTTTATTAGCTCCAGGGCTGTCTCACTTTTACCTACGCCACTATCACCGGTTAGAAGTATGCCCATACCATAAACTTCTACTAAAACCCCATGTATTGTTATTTCTGGGGCTAAGGCTATGTCTAAATAATTTATAATTTTATTTATTAATTTTGTTGTAGAAAGGTTGGATCTTAATATAGTTATATCATTTTGTATTCCATATTTTATTACCTCTGGAAACACATCTAATCCCCTTGCAAAAATTATAGCTGGCAAAGGATAACTTAGCATTTCTTCTATTCTCTTGGAACGTTCCTCTTGAGATAAACTATGAATAAAATACCATTCTACATTTCCTATTATTTGAAGCCTTTTATACGCAAAATACTCAAAATAACCAATAATTTGTAATCCTGGCCTATTAACTTCACTTTTAGTTATTTTTATATCACCTATATTTGATGATTCATGAATAATTTCTAAATTTAATTCTTTTATTATATCTTCTAGTAAAATAGATTCCATTTCACAACCCCTATCTTTCTGGAATAATTATGCATGCTAAAAAATATCCTAATAAACCTCCAAATCCTTTAGTCAAGATTAACAGTATGACCCATAATAATCTAATAAATGTAGGATCTACTTCAAAATATTCTCCTATACCACCACATACACCACAGACCATTCTATCATGAGTTGAACGGTAAAGCCTTTTTGCCATTTCACTCCCCCTTATTCTCCCTAAAATAATTATACACATTTTCAGCAATCTTTCTATTAATAGATTCTACCTGTGTCAATTCTTCTACATTTGCTTTTTTTATATTGTCAATAGAACCAAAATGTCTAAGTAGGGATTTCTTCCTTTTTTCCCCTACTCCTTGAATATTATCTAAAACTGACTTAAACATTTTTTTACTTCTTAGACTTCTATGATAACTAATGGCAAATCTATGAGCTTCGTCTTGTATCCTGGTTATTAGCATAAAAGTCTCTTTGTTTTTATATATATCTATTTCTTTATTGTTAAATATTATACCCCTAGTATTATGATGGTCATCTTTTACAATACCACATACTGGTACATTTATATCTAACTCTTCTAAAACTTTTTCTGCTACGTTGACCTGCCCCTTACCTCCATCCATCATCACCAAATTTGGAAAAGTAGAAAATCCTCCCGTATCTATACTCTTCTTCTTAATTAACTCTTTTTCCCTTAAACCTCTAACAAATCTCCTTCTTACAACTTCCTCCATACTACCATAATCATCAGGACCAATTATTGTCCTTATTTTAAACCTTCTATAATCACTTTTTCTAGGTACCCCATTTTCAAATACTACCATAGAACCTACTGGCTCCACTCCTTGTATATTTGAAATATCAAAAGCTTCTATTCTATAAGGTGGCTCTTCTAATTGAAGAATATTCTGTAATTCTTTCAATGTATCTTCACTTTTCTTTTGTTTAATCTTTATTCTATCCCCATAATGTTTCAATGTGTCTGAAGCATTTTCCTTTACCATTTCCATTAACTCGCTTTTTTCTCCCCTTTTAGGCACGTGAATAGTAACTTTAGAACCTCTTTTTTCCCTAAGCCAATCTGCAACTACTTCCATATCTTTAAACTCTTTTTCAACAAATATTTCTTTGGGAACATAAGCCGTACCAAGATAAAATTGTTTAATAAAAGAACTTAATATTTCCTCTCTATCTTCTAATGCTACATCCGGTAGTATAAAATGCTCTCTTCCAACAATTTTACCTCCCCGTATAAAAAATATTTGCATACAAACATCTTCTATACCCTTAGCCATTCCTATTACGTCCCGGTCTATTAAACTTGTAGACACAATTTTTTGTTTTTCCAATATTAAATTCAAGGAATTAATTTGGTCCCTGTATTTAACAGCTTTTTCAAAGTCTAAATTTTCAGCTGCCTTTTTCATTTTCTTTTCTATTACTTCAACTAAATGCTCTTCCTTGCCATTTAAGAACATTATTATTTCTTCTATCATTAAATTATACTCTTCCTCTTTTACATAACCTTGGCAAGGTGCCAAGCATCGTCCGATGTAATAATTTAGACAAGGTCTATCATTCGCGGGAATTTTACTTAAATTAAGTTTACATGTTCTAATAGGATAAAGATTTCTAATTATCTCCAAAGTGTCATTTACTGCATAGCCATTAGGATAAGGTCCAAAATATTTTGCTCCGTCTTTTAATACATTTCTAGTTTTAATTACCCTAGGAAACTTTTCATTAGTAATTTTAATATATGGATATTGCTTATCATCTCTTAATAGAATATTATACTTTGGCTTGTGTTTTTTTATTAAATTTGCTTCTAAAATCAAAGCTTCTATCTCATTATCAACTATTATATGTTCAAACTCTTCTATATTTTTTACTAAGGCATTTACTTTTGGTGTTTTACTTCTTGAAGATTGGAAATATTGTCTAACTCTATTTTTAAGTTTCTTTGCTTTCCCAACATAAATAATTTCCTTTTTTTCATCTTTCATTATATAAACTCCCGGCTTGTTAGGAAGCTTATTTAATTCCTCATCTATATTAAACACATTATCACCTATTAATTTCCTTTCTATTTTCCTTATATACTTTCTATAATATTATATACCAATTAGTTAATAAACTAAAATTAACTATTCTCTTAAATTATGTTAAGATATAGTAAAGAGACAAATATTCCAAAATATACATCCTTAAGACCTATTTTTAAATAAACTATTCTATATTAAAAAGTAGGCATAAAGGAGGTGTTAAAATGTTTGGCTCTCTATTTGGTACTAAAAAACTTAAAACTTTAGACATTGAACCATCAAACTTAGATGATAATACTGTGTATCTTTGTAAAGTCCATGATTACAGAGGCAAACCAATATCCAGCCAAGAACTTGTAGAAATAACAGGTAAAGAATTAAAAATACTAAGCAATATTCATGGTATAAAAAAAGGAATGATAAAGTATAGTAATGAACTACTTTATAATGTAGTAGAAGAAGTTGTTATAGAAGAAAAGGGAGATAGTTAATGAAGATAACAAAAATAGAACCTCAAAAAAATCAAAATCGAGTAAATGTATATCTAGATAATAAATTTGCTTTCGGAACTTTCAAAGAAATTGTCTGCAAATATAATTTAGAAAAAGGAATGGATATTGATGAGACATTCCTTGAAGATATATTAAAAACTGAAGAACAACAAAAGGCAAATAATTATTCATTAAATTTATTAAAATATCGCTGGAGAACAGAGAAAGAAATTCGAGATAAATTAACAAAAAAAGAATATGATGAACACATAGTTGAAGAAACTATTTTTTATTTAAAAAAATATGACTTTTTAAATGATAAAAGATTTGCAGAAACATATGCTAGGGAAAAAGTAGAAAATAAAAAACTTGGTAATTATAGAATTAAACATGAATTATATAATAAAGGAGTTTCCCAGGAAATAATCGATGAAGTACTAGAAAATTATAGTGATAATCAGTATGAACGTGCCTTAGAAATAGGAAAGAAAAAAATAAAATCCTATAAAAATGATGATAAACAAGCTATTTACCGTAAACTTGGAGGTTATTTACAGAGAAGAGGTTATTCTTATGACTGTGTATCTAGAGTTTTAAGAGAACTTATTTAATAAAAAGCTCCTTTTCGTTAATCGAAAAGGAGCTTTTTATTAAATATTTATAATTTTATACTTTTAACTTAAATATGCACGTAACATCCAAGATGTTTTTTCTAGATTCTCTAATGATTCAACCATTAAATCAATTGAAGACTCATCATCATATTTACCTGCTATTTCAATTCCTTCTCTTAATTCACCAATTAAAACCGAAAAATCCTCTAGTAAATTTTTTACTATATCCTTACTCTGAATTCCCACGCTTCTTTCTTCCTCTAGTACTGCTAATTCAAGATATTCTTTCATAGATGCTGCTGGTCTAATACCTAAAACAAGAACTCTTTCAGCTACTTCATCTATTTCATCTGCCATTTCAGTATAAAGTTCTTCTAAAACCTCATGTAGTGTAAAAAATCCTTCACCTTCTACATTCCAATGATAGTTATGGAGCTTTGTGTATAGAACATTTAAATTGGCTAAATATTTATTTAATGCCTCTGCAATCTCCTCTCTACCTTTTTTACCTAATCCTATATTAATATCCATCTAAACAGCCTCCCTTTTTAATATAATTATATTTTAATTTGTACTAAATACAAATTTATAATCATTACAATTGATTCTATTATATATATACCACTATTAATATACCTTAAACATTTATAAGCATAAATATTCCCCAACCTTTTCAATATAGGGTTTTAATATTAATCTATTTATTGTTAGAAATTTTACAGTATTCATTATATGAAGAAAAAATTAAACAACTAGATATAATTAATGAGATCTCTTTAATTAAAACAAAAGACTTTACCATTCACTACAAAGACTACCCACTATCCATTAATAATTGTGCATTTGAAAAGAATAAGAAATACGCAATCATAGTAAATAGTGGATAAGGAAAAAGCAGTTTATTGAAAGTAATTTTAGGAGAGATTGAAAACTATATACTAAGTCAGAAGAGAATTGTTGTAATAATAACCCATCATCTGACACCAGAAACCACACAGACTCGATAAAATTATTATTTTATATTAGATTTAGATAGAAATGTATTTAGGATACACCAATACCCAAATAGATTCCCCGGTATCCCTATAGAAAACTTCATGTAGAGAACAATCTGCAGGAGAATATTAAAACTCCCTTCTGGTTTTTTATGTATCTTAAATCTTTCCAAAAAGGAGTTTCTTTTATACTTTTATATTCCTCTAGTTTCTTTTTTCAACCATTCCTTTTCTTCTTCATTTAAGTATGGTGATAAGTTACTATATACTTGTTTATGATAGTTATTGAGCCATTTTATTTCTTCTTCACTCAATAATCCTGCATCTATTCCTTCTAAGTCTAAAGGGCAATTAGTCAATGTTTCAAACTTCATAAATTGACCTGATTCATTTTCATAGTCTTTAACTGCTACTACTACATTTTCTAACCTAATACCATACCTTCCCTCTTTATATACACCTGGTTCTATAGATGTAACCATTCCTTCTTCTATTACTACTTTTGTAGGGCTTTGGCTAAAGTTATTAGGCCCTTCATGAACATTTAAAAAGAATCCTATGCCATGACCAGTTCCACATTTATAATCTATACCTACTTCCCATAAGGGCAATCTTGCTAAAACATCTAAATTAGCCCCTGTGGCTCCATGTAAAAACCTAGCTTTTGAAAGATTAATAAGTCCCTTCAATGTAAGAGTAAAATCTCTTTTTTCTTCATCAGTTATTGGTCCAAGTATAATAGTCCTAGTAGTATCTGTTGTTCCATCATAATATTGTCCACCAGAATCTACTAAAAACATTCCTTCTGGCTTTAAGGAGTAATCTGTTTCGTCAGTCGCCGAATAATGCATCATAGGTGCGTGTTCCCTGTATGCAGCTATAGTGCCGAAACTAGGTTCCACAAATAAATCTTGTTCTCTTCTAAAGGATTCTAGCTTTTCATCTGCAGATATTTCGGTTATTTCTTTATGTCCTACATTTTTATCTAACCAATATAAAAATTTAACCAATGCTACACCATCTTTTATATAACATTTTTTTAAGTTTTCTATTTCTACATTATTTTTTCTAGCTTTTAATTTTGTAGTAAAATTCATACCTTCTACAATTTCACATTCCTTAGGGATTCCATTATATATCCATCTATTAGTTTTATCTGGGTCAATAAATATTTTTGAATCTTTATTAATATTCTCAATATTATTTCTTACATCACCATATTCCTTTACTTCAATGCCATTTTCATTTAAATACTCTTCAACTTCTTTATCTACCTTAGATTTATCTACAAATAACCAACTTTTAGCCATAGAAACTAAAGCATAGGATGTTACAACAGGATTATTTTCAACATCCCTTCCTCTAATATTGTAAAGCCAAGCTATATCATCTAAACTACCTAATAAGAAATAATCTACCTTAGATTCTTTCATTTCTTTTCTTACATCTTCTAGCTTTTCTTTTGGAGCTTTTCCTGCATATTTTACATCGTGGATAAATATTTTGTCTTTTGATTCCTTAGGCCTATCTGTCCAAATTTCTCCTATAAAATCATAGTTTTCTTCAAGTTTTATATTCTTTGTACTAAATTTTTTTTCCATTTTCTCTATTAAAGATTGGGAAACAACTTTTCCATCAAATCCAACAGTAGAATCTTCATCTAAATTATCCCTTAACCATTCAATTACTGTTGGAACTTTTGGCATTCTCATTTTAAATAATTTAATTTCACTACCCTTAAGTTCATTTTCTGCTTGAATAAAATATCTGCCATCTGTCCAAAGTCCTGCTCCTTCCATTGTAACCACTACAGTACCCGCAGAACCTGTAAATCCTGATATCCACATTCTAGTCTTCCAATAATCACTTAAATACTCACTTAAATGAGGGTCTGAACTTGGTATAATATATGCATCTATACCTTTTTCCGCCATAAGCTTTCTTAAACTTGCCAACTTATCATTTACCTTCATACAATCACTCTCCTATAAATTAAACTCATCTTCATAATAACACTTATTCTTAATATTTCTATTAATTTAAAAATACTTCTTAACATAAATTATACATTTCATACATCATTCTAACTCGGTTTTTAGTAAATTTTTAGTTAGTAAATAAGAAAGCAATATTGCAGTTATACCACCTACTAACTTACTTACAATGAAAGGTGAGACCATTTCCTTAGAAATACTAGATATAAACCCTAATTGCCCTCCAAAAGCATAAGCTCCACTTACTAAAAAAGCAGCATTTAAATTTTTCCCTCTCTCATCCATGTCTTTATATATAAGAAACATTGGTATGCTATTCACAAGACTAGTTATAAGTCCTAAGACCGCAACTTCATTTATGCCTAATTTATTACCTATTTGAGATAAATGCTTATTAAATAACTTATGTAATACATGAAACAAAGGATAAGCACCAGATAATATTATAGCTATTTGACCTATAACTACTAATCCTTCTTCTATAGATATCATATTAGAAAATAGCTTTATATCCAACACAAAATCTAGTATTCCAATTATTAAACCCATGGTGCTTATTATTATTAATATCTTACCTATCCAAGTAAATACTTTCACAACTTTTTCTTGAGCTTTTATCAGGTAAACTACTAATATGGCAGATAAAATTAATACTGGGATTAAGTTTATTATTAACTCTTTCCCTGGAATCTCCATTATAACTCCTCCAACAAATGCCCCTATTGGTATTGTTATAAAACCTGCCATTATACCTTTAGCATACTGGGGAAAATCATCCTTTAAAATATTTATCGCAATAGGTGTTGTAAAAGATATAGTCGCTCCTATAGAAGATGATAATATTAACCCTGAAAAGTGCCCAATAGCTTCATTATTCATAACTTTCATAGCTGAAGTATATCCTCCCATATCTGGTGCCAATATACTAGCAATAAATACAGAAGGATCTACTCCTGTCGCCTTAGACATAGATGAAAGAATAGGAATTAACCTTTCTGCTATAACAGGAGATAAACAATATATTCCAAGCATAGTTAAAACCAAACTTCCCATAGCCTCTATTCCCTCTTGAAACTTTTCTCCTATTCCAAATTTATTATCTAATAAATTATCTACTGCTCCTAGTACAGAGAATAATACCATTATGTATATTATAATCTGACTCATAATACCCCCCAATTTATATAAGTATATTAATATATTATAATTATATATCATATTACTTATTGTGCCAAAATTCTAGGCCTTTTTACTTATATAAAAGTTTGTTAAATCTTTGTTGTTATTTTTTTGTTATATTTTTAGTTGCATGGGTATAACTTAAGTAAACCGCAAACATAGAATATCTTTTGGAGGTGTTTAGGTTTATGAAAAGAATGGAAGATAAGGTTGTTATTGTTACGGGTGGTGCTATAGGCATTGGTAGAGGCATTTCAAAAGTTTTTGCAAAAGAGGGAGCGAAAGTTTTAATAGTTGTAAGAACTGAAGATACTGCTAAAAAAGTAGTAGAAGAAATTAAAGCCGACGGCGGTGAAGCTTCCTACTTTATTGGTGATGTAAGCAAAGAGGAAGATATGAATAAGATGGCTGAAACTTGTATTCAAAGATATGAAAAAATTGATATCCTTTGTCACAATGCAGGTATATTCCCAGAAATAAGATTAGAAAATATGACTGTAGAGGATTGGGACAAAGTTAATGATATTAATTTAAAAGGAACCTTCCTTGCAGTAAAATCATGCCTACCAAATATGATTAATAATAAATATGGGAAAATAGTTATTACTTCCTCTATAACTGGAAATAAAACTGGTGCACCTGGCCTAACTCATTATGCTGCATCTAAAGGTGGAGTAAATGGTTTTATTAGATCTGCAGCTGTAGAACTTGCTAAATACAATATTAATGTCAACGGTGTAGAACCTGGAAACATACTCACTGAGGGAATGGAAGAGGTTCTAGGTGATGAATATATTAAAGCTCAAGAAGCCACTATTCCTTCCGGTAAGCTTGGTGAACCTGAAGATATTGCTTATACTACATTATTTTTAGCATCTGACGAGGCAAAATATATTACAGGTCAAGGAATAACTGTAGACGGTGGTCAAACATTACCAGAATCACTTGATGCTGTTAATTAAATAATAAATGAATAAAACTGAAAACTCCCTTTTGGCAATGGCTAAAAGGGAGTTTCTATATTTATATTAATCTTCTATTACTAATTCTGTTGAACAATTAGCTGGTTTTTGTAAACTATCTGCAACTGGGCAAGTTCTGTCTATAAATTCAACAAATTCTTCTATTTTTTCTTTAGGAGAATCTGACTTAATATAAAATTTAGTCCTAATATTTTGTAGACCAATTTTAGCATCTTTATTTTTCCCTAAGAATCCATCTGGGTCCAAATCTCCCTCTACTTCTATTTTAATCTCTTCAACTTTTACACCTTTTGCCTTTGCAAAACATTGAGCAACTATACATTTACATGCACCTAAAGCACATAATGTTGCTTCAATTGGGTTCATACCTTTATCTGTTCCACCTAAATCTGTTGGCTCATCTAATATAAATTTGTGACCTCTTGTACTACATTCAACTTGCATACCTTCTATAGATTTTGCTGTTCCTTTTAATACCTCAACCGCCATTATGATTCCCCCCATTTGTTAATTTTATTACAATAATATTATATTCCATAACAAAAGGAGTGTCAATTTCTTATCAGTTTTTATCAATTAATGTTTTCTTCAAAAACTGGCCTGTATAAGATTTATTTACTTTGCACACTTCCTCAGGTGTACCTTGAGTTACAATTTTTCCACCTTCATCTCCACCTTCTGGTCCTAAATCAATTATATAATCCGCCGTTTTTATAACATCTAAATTATGTTCAATAACTAGTACTGTATTACCTGAATCTACAAGCCGATTTAGTACTTCTATTAATTTACTTATATCAGCTACATGTAACCCTGTAGTAGGTTCATCTAAAATATAAACAGTCTTTCCCGTACTTCTTTTACTTAACTCCGTAGCTAATTTTACTCTTTGAGCTTCTCCACCAGAAAGTTGAGTTGAAGGCTGCCCTAATTTAATATAACCTAATCCTACATCATATAATGTTTGAAGTTTTCTTTTTATTTTGGGTATGTTTTCAAAAAAACCTAAAGCTTCTTCTACTGTCATATCTAATATATTAAAAATATTTTTACCCTTATATTTAACTTGTAAAGTTTCTCTATTATATCTTTTACCTTTACACACCTCACAAGGTACATATACATCTGGAAGAAAATGCATTTCTATTTTTATAATACCATCTCCATTACATGCTTCACATCTTCCACCTTTTACGTTGAAACTAAACCTTCCCTTTTTATATCCTCTCATTTTTGCCTCTGGTGTCATAGCAAATACATCTCTAATATCATCAAAAACTCCTGTGTAAGTTGCTGGATTAGACCTAGGTGTCCTTCCAATTGGTGATTGGTCTATTACTATTACTTTATCTATATTTTCTATTCCTTTTATTCTCTTATGTCTACCAGGTCTAGCCTTTGCACGATTCAATTGTTGGGCAAGACTTTTATACAATATTTCATTTACTAATGTACTCTTACCTGAACCAGATACTCCAGTTACACATGTAAATACTCCTAGAGGTAATTCTACATTTATATCCTTTAAGTTATTTTCCCTTGCTCCTAAAACTTTTAGTCTCTTTCCATTTCCTTTTCTTCTTTCCTTAGGTATTGAAATTTTCTTTCTTCCTGATAGATAGCTACCAGTTATAGAATCTTTAGATTCCATTATTTCATCTATAGTCCCATTAGCCACTATATGGCCTCCATGGCGACCTGCTCCTGGTCCAATATCTACTATATAATCTGCCATCCTCATAGTATCTTCGTCATGTTCTACTACTATAAGAGTATTCCCTAAATCTGTTAAATTCCTAAGGGTTTTCAATAATTTATTATTATCCCTTTGATGAAGTCCAATACTAGGTTCATCTAATACATATACTACTCCCACAAGACTAGAACCTATTTGAGTTGCCAATCTTATTCTTTGAGATTCTCCTCCTGATAAGGTACCAGCACTTCTGGATAAGGTTAGATAACCTAACCCTACATCTTCTAAAAATGTAAGTCTTTCTTTTATTTCCTTTAATACTTGTTCACCTATTAATTTTTCTCTATCTGTTAACTTTAGATTACCAAAAAATTTTATTGAACTAGTTATAGATAAATCAGTAACTTGAGAAATATTTAAACCATTTATTTTTACAGCTAATATTTCATCTTTCAATCTAGACCCTTTACATTTTGGGCAAGGATTTTCTATCATATAGTCATCTATTCTATCTCGCATACGATTTGAATTAGTACTTCTATATCTTCTTTCCAAATTAGGAATTACACCTTCAAATCTTCCTTTATAAGTCTTCCATCCATCATATCTACTATTAAATTTAATAGTTATGACTTTTTCTGTTCCATATAATATATCATTTAATAATTTCTTTGGAGCATCCTTTAAAGGAGTATCCAAGTCGAAGTTATACTCCTTAGCTAAAGTTTTAAAAATTTCATAATAATAGGTCCCATCGTTAGTATTACTAAAAGGAGCAATTCCTCCTTGATTTATACTTAAAGAAGGATTAGGTATTACTAAATTTTCATCAATTTCTTTGTAATGTCCTATTCCATCACAAGTGATACACATTCCAAAGGGACTATTGAATGAAAACATTCGTGGTGATAACTCTTCAATTACAACACCACAATCCGGACAAGCTAGCTTTTGACTAAATATTATTCTTTCACCATCTACTACATGGGCCACTGCTAAACCATCAGATAATTTTAATGCAGTTTCAAAAGAATCCGTTAATCGTGCTTCAATTCCTTCCTTAACAATTATTCTATCTACTACAACTTCAATAGTATGCTTTTTATTTTTTTCTAATTTTATATCCTCAATTATTTCATGCATTTCACCATCTACTATTACTCTAATAAATCCTTCTTTTTTTATAGAATCTAATATCTTTTGGTGTTCACCTTTTTTACCTCTAACTACAGGGGCTAAAATTTGTATTCTAGTCCTTTCTTCCAGTTTCATTACCTTATCCACCATTTGATCTACTGTCTGACTAGAAATTTCTTTCCCACATTTATAACAGTAAGGAGTTCCTATTCTAGCATATAACAAACGTAAATAATCATATATTTCAGTCACAGTTCCAACAGTAGATCTAGGATTTTTACTAGTTGTTTTTTGATCAATGGAAATAGAAGGTGATAAACCTTCTATATAATCTACATTTGGTTTTTCCATTTGTCCTAAAAATTGTCTTGCATAAGAAGAAAGACTTTCCACATAACGTCTTTGTCCTTCTGCATATATTGTGTCAAAGGCAAGAGAAGATTTACCAGAACCACTTAAACCTGTAAAAACTATCATCTTATCCCTTGGTATAGTTAAATCCACATTTTTTAAATTATGTTCTTTGGCTCCTTTAATTACTATTTCATCTTTCATCGTTTTCACCTCTTTACTGAATCATCTTTTTCAATTCTAGCATTTTATCTCTTAATTCAGCTGCCTTTTCAAAATTTAACATTTCTGATTCTTTTAACATTTCTTCTTTTAAATTATTAATCATAATATTTAATTCTTCTTCTGACCATATTTCTTTCTTATATTCAGCTTCTTCCTCTACTACTTTAGTCGCCTCTATAATATCCCTAACATCTTTTTGTATAGTCCTTGGAGTTATATTATGCTTTTTATTAAATTCATTTTGTATTCTACGTCTTCTATTTGTTTCATATATAGCATTTTTCATAGATTTAGTAATTTGGTCACCATACATAATGACTTTACCGGAAGAATTCCTAGCTGTCCTACCAATTGTCTGTATAAGTGAAGTTTCAGAACGTAAAAATCCTTCTTTATCTGCATCTAATATAACTACTAAAGAGACCTCTGGCAAATCCAAGCCTTCCCTTAATAGATTTATACCTACTAATACATCATATTTTCCTAATCTTAAATCTCTTATTATTTCCATTCTTTCAATAGTTTCTACATCCGAATGAAGATAAGTGACTTTTATTCCTATTTCCTCGAAATAATTTGTTAAATCTTCTGCCATACGCTTTGTCAATGTAGTTACTAATACTCTTTCATTCTTTTCCTCCCTAAGCTTTATTTCCTTTACTAAGTCGTCAATTTGCCCCTTAGTCGGTCTAACATCTATTTCTGGATCTAAGAGCCCTGTAGGCCTAATTATTTGCTCTACTACTTGTTCTGAATGTTCCCGTTCATAAGGACCTGGTGTTGCACTTACATAGGTTATTTGATTTATATGATCTTCAAATTCATCAAAACATAAAGGCCTATTATCTAAGGCAGATGGTAGTCTAAACCCATAATCTACAAGGGTAGTCTTTCTAGATCTATCACCTCTGTACATACCCCTTATTTGAGGTAAAGTTACATGAGATTCATCTATTATAATCAAAAAATCATCTGGAAAATAATCAATAAGTGTATAAGGTTTACTTCCTTTAGACCTACCACTTATATGTCTTGAATAATTTTCTATTCCTTGACAGTAGCCCATTTCCCTTAACATTTCTATATCGTATCTAGTCCTTTGCTCTAATCTTTGGGCTTCTAACAGTTTTTCTTGTCCTCTTAATTCTTTTAATCTTTCCTTTAACTCTTCTTCTATGCTTAAAATAGCCCTTTCAACTTTATCTTGAGACGTAGCAAAGTGAGATGCAGGAAATATAGAAATATGATTTCTAAGTCCTACTATTTCTCCAGTTAAATAATTAATCTCTACTATTCTATCTATTTCATCACCAAAAAACTCTATTCTAACAGTTTGTTCACTAGAAGATGCTGGAAATATTTCTAGCACATCTCCTCTTACTCTAAAAGTTCCTCTTGTAAAATTAATATCGTTTCTTTCATATTGAATATCTACAAGTTTTTTAATAATATCATCTCTATCCTTAATCATTCCTGGTCTCAAAGAGACAACTAAATTTTCATAATCAATAGGGTCTCCTAAACCATAAATACAGGATACACTTGATACTACTATTACATCACGTCTCTCAAATATAGATGCGGTAGCTGAATGCCTTAATTTATCTATTTCATCATTTATAGAAGCATCCTTATCAATATAAGTATCTGTTTGTGGTACATAGGCTTCTGGTTGATAATAGTCATAATAACTAACAAAATATTCTACAGCATTATTAGGAAAAAATTCTTTAAATTCACTAGCTAATTGATAAGCCAAAGTCTTGTTATGAGCAATAACCAATGTAGGCTTTTGCACTTTCTCAATAATATTAGCCATAGTGAAAGTTTTTCCTGAACCAGTTACACCTAATAAGGTTTGATGTTTTAAACCATTATTTATTCCTTCAGAAAGCTTTTCTATAGCTTCCGGTTGATCACCTGTAGGTTTAAATTTTGATACAACTTTAAACTTTTCCAAGAATTTCACCTCTTCGTTTGAACGCACGTTCGTTCTATCCATATTATAATACAAGGAAATATAAAGTCAAAGTATTTATTAAAAAACTTTGTACAAAATATAAATAAACCATATTGCACTTATTTTAATAATATTATAAACTATTAAGGAAGGAGGAGCTAAAATGAAAAAATTGTTTTTAACATTAGTAACCATAGTAATGCTAACTGTTTTAGCTGGGTGCCATGAACAAGAAAAATCTCCCACTGTAAATGCTGGAAGAATAAAGAATAGGGAAAAAAATATAGGTTATAAAATAGAAAAAATAGTATTATCTAAAGGTTATCAATCCACAGAACCTAGTGTTGAAATTGTAAAAAAAGATAACCAATATAAATTATTAGCTAGTTTAGGACTAATTGAGTGTTCTGGAGTAACTATTGATAAAATAACTAAATCCGGAGACGAAATAAATATTTATATTAATAAAGAAAACCAAGGTGAAGAAACCCAATTAGCCATACCTCAGGTAATTATTGAAGTAGAAGACTTAAACCTTAAACAATTGGAAAACCTTAAATTCAATATAATAAATCAAAACTATAAGCCGATTAACTTAAAATTTAGTAAAAATGAAATACTCAATAATATATATTCCCAATTTAAGATAGCCTCAAACACAATACCGGAAGTTGACCTTACCCGTCTTAATGACAAATTAATTTGGAATATAAATTTCAATGGTATTTTTGACAAGGAAAGCTCTAATAATCCACTTATTAATTTAAGTGTTAAAGTAGACGCAGACACTGGTGAAATATTATCATCCTATGAAGAAGTAATCTCTAAATACATAGACAATGGAGTAATTTTAGACTATGTACCCAATAAATACCTTCTATATAAAAGAGGTAAGAATGATGACGATGACAACTATAATACATTATGGATATACAGTTTTGAAACAGGTAAAAAGAAAAAATTATATTCTTCCAAGGATCCAATATATAATGCAAATTTTAGCTCAGATTATTCAAATGTTGCATTTATCAAATATAACAAACACAATGAAGAAATTACAAATCTACTACTAGTTTCAATAGAAGATAAAAAAACTGTAAATATAACTCCTGATAGTCAGATGCAACATACATGGCTAATAAAATGGCAAGATAATAATTTATACTTTATTAATAATGATACTAATTATAAATCTACAATCTATAAATATAGTATGGAAGACAAAAGTTTAGAATCAGTTATGCAGTTAAATAAAAATATTTTTGATTTTGATATAAAAGATGATACTTTCTTACTAACGGAATTTAATAAAGATGAAATTAACAAGAATATATATATTGCAAAGGATAATAAAATTGTTAAAGAAATAGATGATGGTTTTAAAGCTACCTTCTTTGGTGACAACAAAATATTATATTTAAAAAACCTAGAAAACAAGGAAGAAAATATCTTTAATATATACGATTTAAATGGAAATACTAAAAGTGTTAATTCAGAATCAAATATCCAAGGTTATATTCCTATAGATGATGAAAGGTTAATTTTTGTTTTAAAAAATGAATCTAACACTAATTATAGCTTATATAAATATAATATTAATACCCAAGTATCAGAACCTTTTATTAATATTAGTGGGGATAAGCTATTTTATGATGAAGAACAAAATACTGGGTATATTACTTTAAACCCAGCCATTGATGATTCAGACAAAAGTATCATTTATTCTATAAATTTGAATCAATTAGAAATAAATAATTAAAAGGAACCAAATTGGTTCCTTTCTTTATTTCTCTACTTTTTCTTTTATTATTTCTAAAGCTTTTTGTAATTGAACATCTTCTTCTAAATTTTCTAATCCTATTTCTTCTATATCTTCAGGTAATTCTACAACAACATCTGGTTCAATTCCCACTTCATGAATACTTGTTCCCTTTGGTGTAAAATATTCTGAAACTGTTAATTTGAATCCTGAGCCATCAGGAAGTTCCTTTATTCTTTGCACTATACCCTTTCCAAAAGTTTTAGTTCCAACTAAAACAGCTCTTTCATTATCCCTCATAGCTCCAGCCAATATTTCAGAAGCACTAGCACTTCCTTCATTTACTAATAGAACAAGGGGTATATCTATTTTTTTCTTATCTGATTTTAAGTATTCCTTTTCTCCATCTCGGGTTTCTGTATATACAACTACTCCTTCATCTAAAAATTCATCGGCTATATCTACGCAAACATCTAAAAGGCCACCTGGATTATTTCTTAAATCCATTACAATACCTTTTATATCTTTCTTCTTTAATTCCTCTAGTTCAACTTTAAAATCATCATAGGTTAAATCATCAAAAGACGTAACTTTAATATATCCAATATTATCATCTGCTATTTCTGACTTTACAGTTTTAAGTCTTATCTCTTCCCTAGTTATAGATATATCCATTTCTTTGGTTTTTCCATCCTTATTTTTTCTCATTATAGTCATATCAACGTTAGTACCTGGTTCACCCTTCATCAACTTTACTGCAGCATCCATCTTATCTGCCGTAAATTCTTCCCCATTGACTTTAATTATCTTATCACCAGTTTTAATTCCAGCCTTTTCCCCTGGAGTATCTTCTATAGGGGATACAACTGTTATTAAATTATCATCTCCTGGTGTTACAATAACACCTACTCCACCGTAGACGCCCTTTGTATGCTCCATAAAGTCCTGAAATTCATCTTTAGACATATATTGAGAATAAGGGTCTTCAAGAGATTGAAACAACCCTTTTAGCTGTCCGTCCAACATGGTTGCCTCATCTACTTCCTTCAAATAGTACTTTTCGATAAAATCTTCTAATGCACTAACCTTAGAATATTTCTCGGCAGCTGCCGTCAACTCTTCATACTCACCTTTTGGAACTATTACTTTATTTTTCAATGGAACAGAAAAAACATTAGTAAAAGTAAAAGTGAGTATGTTAGTAACAATTAGTAAAACCACTAGAAAGGTTGTTTTTCTTTTATTTGACATCCTCTTCACCTCGACAATTAAGCATCATGTAATCTATTTTATTAGATCTTCTTAAACATTATACCATTAGACCTGATTGTTTACAAAAAAATATACAAAAAAGATAGGAGAATTTTCATTCCCCTATTTTTATTAAAAATAATTCTAATTTATATTTTACCTTAGGTAACGCATTGGGTTTACGTGTCCACCATTTACTCTAACTTCAAAGTGTAAATGGGGTCCTGTTGAACGACCACTATTTCCTGATCTTGTTATCATTTGACCACGACTTACTTTAGACCCTACACCTACTAAGAGGGCAGAGTTATGGGCATATAAAGTTGAAATACCACCACCATGGTCTACAACTAAATAATTTCCATAGCCACCATTGTAACCTGTTTTTGCAATAATAACAGTACCACTATCTGCTGCATGTACTGGAGTGCCTACAGGTATCCCTATATCAATCCCCGAGTGGAAACTACCCCATCTTGGTCCATAAGGTGAAGTTATAGGCCCACTAGATGGCCAAGCTAGAGCTCCACCACCACTTGGTGGTGTAGGCGCAGGAGTATTATTATTAGGTTTATTGCTTGCTACATTGTTATTTCCTCTATTGTTCCCTCCAGTTGTCCTATTGCTTGTACCTCTAGAGGGTGAAGGAGTAGCGGCAGCCATTTGTTTACTTGATATTTCTGCGGATATTTGTTCAGATTCTTTTTCTAGTTCTGCATATTCCTTTTCAATAGTTTCAATATCTTTTTCTAATTCTTTCATAGCGGCCTCTTTTGTGCTTGTAGCAGCTACTAATTCTTCTTTCTTTTCCTTAGCCTTCTCTTTAGCAACTTCTACAGAAGATTTTTGAGATTTGAGTTCTGCTTCCTTTTTGTCAACAATATCTTTTTGTTCTTTTATGTATTCTAATAGGTCCACATCATAATTTACTACTGCTTGGACCATATCCTTCCTAGCTAGAAAATCTCCAATACTAACTGAGGATAAAAGAACTTCTAAATATCCAACATTACCTTTCTTATACATAACTCTTAATCTAGAATTAAACTCTTCTTGTTTTTCATTCATACGTTTTTCTGCGGCTTCTATCTCTTTTTTAGTTTCTTTAATTTCTTTGTTTAAACCTTCTAATTCTTTTTCTACCTTTTCTAGTTCATCAGTTGCTTTAGTTACTTTTTCATCTAGACCTTTTATTTCATCTGTTAAACTAGACGATTGTTTCTTCATTTTATTCATTTCACTTTTCTTATTTTCAATATTTTTTTCTACATTGCTTTTCTTATCTTTTAAATTTCCTACATTATCTGCTACACATATATTACCCATTGTAAAAATTAAGACTAAAGCCATTGCAGTTAACGAATAAAAAATCTTGCGCTTCATTATATTGGTATACACCTCCTTACATATTATATTTAAACATTTAAGAAACGTTTAAGCGATACTAAACTACCAAGAACGCCTATGCCTACCCCTATAGCTGTAAATATTATGATAATATCATTTGTCAAAGCATAGGGTGGAATTAAATATATAGTAAAAAATAGATACAGCTTTTCACTTATTCTTGTAAAGAAATATTTATAACCATAATTAACAACAAATATTGATAAAACTGATCCTAACAATCCAAGTAATAATCCTTCTACTATAAATGGTCCCCTAATATAACCATTAGTAGCTCCCACATATTTCATTATATTTATTTCTTCTTTCCTTGCTGTTACAGTTATTTTTATTGTATTAGATATAATAAATACAGATATAAATAATAACACACCTACTACTATTATACCACCTGTTCTTATATAATTGGTGGACGTTATAAGTTTAGATATTATATCTTTGTAATATTTAACCTCATCCACACCTTCTAAGTCCTCTACGCTTTTTACCACACCATCTGCATTTTCAACATCTTCTAGTTTTACTATAAAAGACTCTGGCAATGGATTTTCTTCTATTCCTTCTAATAAATCTTCTCCTAAATCTTTTTCGAGAATTGCCATAGCATCATCTTTTGTTTGGTAATCTATTGAAACTACTCCTTCACAATTCTTAATTTCCTCTTCAATACTCTCTCGTTGGGCTTCGTCTATATCCAAATCTAAAAAGATTTGTATCTCATCAAATTTATGCTTTACTTCAAGGGCTACATTATTGATACTTAATATAAGTATTAATATCATACCTAATACCAATAATACTGCTGTAATAGAACCAACAGAAGCTAAACCCATTCCTCTATTTCTCCAAAGTCCTTGAAAACCTTGTTTCATCATATTCTTAAATATTCGGAATCTCATGCTTGTACTCACCCTCTTCTTCATCTCTTACTATTCTTCCAGACCTTACTGCTATAACTCTCTTTTGCATATCATCAACTATATTTTTTGCATGAGTGGCCATCAATACAGTAGTGCCTCTTCTATTTATTTCTGCTATGATCTCCATAATACCCCAAGAGGTCTTAGGATCCAAGTTTCCTGTAGGTTCGTCTGCTATTAAAATAGAAGGTTTGTTAACTATTGCTCTGGCAATTCCCACTCTTTGGTGCTCTCCTCCCGATAATTGACTTGGATAACAATGAGCCTTATCATTTAATCCTACCATCCTTAATACACTGGGAACTCTTTTCTTTATTTCCTCAGGGTGAGTCCCTAATATTTCCATAGCAAATGCTATATTTTCATAAACTGTTTTATTTTCCAATAACCTAAAATCTTGAAATACTACTCCTGCTTCCCTTCTTATATATGGTATTTTTCTATTCTTAACTTTAGTTATATCCTTACCATTTAAAATAACACTTCCTGAAGTAGGATTTTCTTCTTTAAGAAGAAGCTTAATTATAGTGGATTTTCCTGCTCCACTTGCTCCTACTAAAAAAACAAACTCTCCTTTATCAATGGAAAGATTCACATTTGATAAAGCTCGAACTCCATTATCATATATCTTAGTGACATTTATCAATTTAATCAATATTTTTCACCTCTATTAGGTATCAATATAAACCCCTTCATTATATCTTTGTAAATTCCTTTAATACTTTTTTACTATTTATAAAATCACTTATATTATGTATTCTACCTTCTACATTAAAACCCCTTTGATTTACTATAAATCCTTTCAACATTTTTCTAAATCTTGTTTATTACTTTGAAATTATATTATAATATAGATTGTAAGAAAAATAAACATGTTGAGGTGATTCATTTTGAATTCTAATAAAAAAACAATTCGTGAAACCATGTTAAACAAAAGAGGTCAACTATCAAATGATGAAATAATAGTAAAAAGTAATTCTATTGCTAAACATCTTTATAATACAACTTATTATAATAACTCAAATTTCATTATGACATATATTAATTTCCGCAAAGAAGTTATTACAAAAGGTATTATACAAAATTCTTTAAAAAAAGGCAAGGATATAGGTGTACCTATTACCGTACCAAAAAGTAGAAAACTAATAGTATCACAGTTAAAAGACTTCGAAAAAGAACTAAAATTAGGCTTCTACAATATATTAACACCTAAAAAAGAATATATTAGAGAAGTGGAACCTAGTTCTATAGACCTAGTCCTAGTCCCTGGGGCTGGTTTTGATAAACGGGGATATAGAATAGGTTACGGTGGGGGTTACTATGATACATTTTTTACTACTTTAAATAAAGATGCTATCAAAATTGGCCTAGCTTTTCAAATGCAAATTATGGATAAGGTTCCAAATGAAGATCATGATATACCTGTAAATTTTATTATTACTGAAAATGGATTAATTAAGTGCTATAATGTATAAGGGTAATATATTTTAGATTTAGGAGGAGTTTGTATGACTAGAACCGTAGGTACTACTGCTCGTGGAATTAGAGCACCTATTATTAAAAAGGGCGATGATATAATAAATATTGTAGTAGACTGTATAATAAATTCATCTGAAAGTGAAGGTTATGAAATTAATAATAAAGACGTTATAGGAGTTACAGAGTCTTTAATCGCAAGGGCCCAAGGAAATTATGTTAATATGGAAGAAATCACAAAGGATATAAATAATAAATATAAAGGAGATATTGGTGTAGTATTTCCTATTCTAAGTAGAAATAGATTTTCTTTAATATTAAAAGCTATAGCTGCAACAGAGAAAAAAATCTATTTAATGTTAAACTATCCTAGTGATGAGGTGGGAAATCCTTTAATGGATATTGATAAAATGGATAGCTTTAATATAAACCCTTATACTGATAATTTAACTGAAAAAGAATACAGAGAACTTTTTGGTGAAAAAGTTATTCATCCATTTACAGGTATAGACTATGTAAAAGTGTATAAAGATTTAGCCGTTAATGACAATATAGAAATACATTTAACTAATAATCCAACAACAGTTTTAAAATATACAAAAAATGTTTTACTAGCTAATGTTCACGACCGAAAAAGGCTAATGAAAATCTTAAAAAATGCTGGTGCTGAAACTATTTACGGCTTAGATGGCATATTAAATAGCCCTGTTAGTGATGGTAGTGGATACAACCCAGAGTATGGATTGTATGGCTCTAATTTAGCCACTGAAACTCATTTAAAACTTTTCCCTAGAGACTGTCAACACTATGTGGACGAAATTCAAAAAGAAATGAAGAGACGGACAGGTAAAAATATCGAAGTAATGGTTTTTGGTGATGGAGCTTTTAAAGATCCTATAGGCGAGATTTGGGAGTTAGCTGACCCAGTAGTATCTCCAGGGTATACTAAAGGTTTAAGGGGAACTCCTAACGAGGTAAAAATCAAATATTTAGCAGATACTGAATTACAAGATTTAAAAGGTGAAGAAATAGAAAATGCCATAAAAGAAAAAATAATTAATAAAAAGGATGATTTAATATCTAAAAAAGAATCTATAGGTACTACCCCTAGACAAATAACTGACTTACTAGGAAGTCTATGTGATTTAACTAGCGGTAGTGGTGATAAAGGTACACCAATAGTCTATATACAAGGCTACTTTGATAATTATGCTACAGAATAGAAAATTAATAGCGAATAGACAGTTTAGTTGACTATCTATTCGCTATTTCTTATTCTTTAGGTATATCTTTGATTTTCAATTCTCTATCTACATACTTAGCCAATAAAGACTTAACTACTGCAGCTATAGGAACAGCAAAAAGCATTCCCCATACTCCAAAAAATCCTCCACCTATTAAAATAGCAGTTATAATCCAAAAGGGCTTCAAGCCAACTTGTATTCCCAATATTTTAGGGCCAAGATATAAACCATCAAATTGTTGTAATAAGAATATAAATATTATAACCCATAAAGCTTTAAAAGGACTATCAAATAATGTTAGTATAGCTGCTGGTATCATCCCTATAAATGGACCAAAATAGGGTATCATATTAGTAATTCCAACTATAAGGCTTATAAGTAATGCATAATTAATCCTCATAATCAACATTCCAATAAAACATAAAAATCCTATAATTAGAGAATCAAGTAATTTCCCTACGAAAAATTTTGAAAAAGAAGTTTTTACATCTTTCTGAACCTCTACTAGAACTTTGGCTTTGTTCATTGGAAATACTGCAAAAGTTAAATTTCTAATATTTTTTGCAAAAACTTCCTTATCCTTTAATATATATATAGATATAATAGAACCAAGAACAAAGTTTGCGAAACCAGAAGTTAAATTAATTATTTGAGTTAATGTTTTATTTAGAAGAGGGCTTATACTTTCACCAACTTTAACTATTAACTTATCTAACATTGACTGTAAACTTGATAGAACCCCTAACCTATCCAGTTCTTGAATCTTACTAGGTTTAGTTGATAGCCAGCGTTCAGTATCTCTTATATAACCTGGAATTTCTTTGCCTAAATTTTTAATACTGTCTATTACTGTAGGAGTAATTATTGTAAAAAATAATATTATTACACCATAGAAGATAACATATACAATAAGTATATTTAGCCACCTTTTTAACTTATATTTCTCTTCCAACTTCAACAAAAGTGTATTCAAGAAAAATGCAATTACAAAAGCCCAAATAAAAGGCTTACTTATCTTTTTTATTACTTCATTAAAATTGCTATTGTCTACCATTTTAAATAATAGGAATGCAATTATTAATATGAAAAAAAGTTTAAAGTAATTAGTTTGTTTTTTTATTTTCTATCACCTCTTTGGTATATTTTTATTTAATATTATCATATTTACTCTAATTATACTAGCTAAAATGTTTGTCCATAGTTAATCCCTATATTCAACTTCCAATGTTATTTCTTCAGGTAATTCTTTTAAGTTTGTCTTTACAATGATAAATGGATAAGTAATAACTTGCTGTACAATTTCATTAGGTTTTGGATCTTTAAACTTTGCAAAAACCTTTAATTCTTCTTTTCCCTTTTTATTTTTTGCATTTTCTATTCTATCTATCTCTACAGAATAACCTGCAGTGTTCTTTTCCCCTCTAGTGACTACTACAAATATTCCCTCATCTATTTTACACCCTAAAGCTCTTTCTTCTGATAAATATTTAGGCAGAACTTCACTTATCTCCTCAGGAATTTCATGAGTCGCTAAAGTATCATATTTCACGTTTTGATCACCCTTACCTAAATATTTGGGTATAAATAATATACCCGATACAATAACCAATATAATAACTCCAATTAATATTTTTCTTCTCATCCTACCCCCTCCAGATATAAATTTTCTCATATTATATTTATTCCTATAGGTTATAGAATATGTTTAATATCTTAAACTAGTCTAAAATGCATATTACTATTCTCAAAAACTCCAGTTACAAAATTTATAAGATATAATAACCCTTGCCAATTGGCAAGGGTTATTATATCTTATAAATTATAAATTTTTTTTGCCTTTTCAACTATATTTTCAACTGTTAATCCATACTTTTCAAGTAATTCATCCCCAACTCCTGATTCTCCAAAAGTGTCTTCCACTCCAATTCTCAACACCGAAACTGGATGATTTTCCACTACTACCTCTGATACAGCACTACCTAAACCACCAATAATGTTATGTTCTTCTGCAGTCACTATTCCTTTAGTCTCTTTTGCTGCTTTAATAATAATATCTTTGTCTATAGGTTTAATAGTAGCCATATTAATTACTCTTGCAGATATACCTTCTTTTTCTAATTCCTTTCTAGCATCTAGTGCTTTTTTAACCATTACTCCAGTAGCTATAATAGTTATATCATTACCAGATTCTAATTCTACTCCTTTTCCAATTTCGAATTTATAATCTTCATCGAATATTACAGGCACTCCGCTTCTCCCTAATCTTATATATACTGGACCATTATGCTCTG
>DATGTQ010000129.1 GCA_035301805.1 Tissierellales bacterium | reverse complement strand
TACCATATAGGAATGATTGTGAGGTGGAAAGGTGGATTATAAACCTAAGATTAAAAGTCCACAAGTGGACGGATTCTTTGAAGCAATTTTAGAATTAGAGAATATGGAAGAATGTTATAGGTTTTTTGAAGATATATGTACTATAAAAGAAATTGAAGCTATATCTCAAAGATTTGAAGTAGTAAAATTATTAATCGATAGAAAAACTTATAATGAAATTGAAGAAAAAACAGGAGCAAGTACTGCAACTATTAGTAGAATCAATCGTTCACTAAATTATGGAGTGAATGGTTATGATATAGTCCTTAAAAAGCTAGGTTTAATAGAGGAGTAAAGAAGGGCAGCTTCCCTAGTTATAGGGAGCCGCTTTTCTTGTATTTAAATATCAATATATATTGACATAAGCTGATATCTTACAAGATGATTGATTGATAAGAGAAAATATATATGATAATATAAGATCGACATTTTATAATATATTTTAAATGGAGGGGAACCAATGAAAAAGGTATTATCAATTTTATTGATATTAGTTTTAACGGTATCATTAGTTGCATGTGGTGGAGATGATAAAGAATCAGCAAGTAGTGATGATGGTGGAGGCTCTAGTAGTGAAGAGAAAAAAGTTATTAAAGTTAGTACGAAATTTGTTGAAAATGAACAAACTGCTATATCATTAAAGAGTGTAGTAGAAGCTATAAATGAAAGAAGTGACGGTTCATTAGAATTACAGTTATTCACAGATGGTACATTACCTATAGGCAAGGATGGTATGGAGCAAATAGTACAAGGATCGGATTGGATATTAGTAGACGGTGTAAACTTCTTAGGTGATTATGTTCCAGACTATAATGCTATAACTGGACCATTTTTATATAAAACATTTGATGAATACTTTGGAATGTTAGAAACAGATTTAGTAAAAAATTTAAATAAAGAAGCAGAAGAAGAACATGGAATAAAGGTACTTGGCCTAGACTGGGTATTTGGTTTTAGAAGTATGATGACTGATAAACCTATAAAAACTCCAGAAGATATGGAAGGCTTAAATATAAGGGTGCCAACCAGTAAACTATATACAGAGACTATAGAGGCAATGGGTGGAAATCCTGTTTCAATGCCATATCCTGACACTTATGCAGCTTTACAACAAGGTGTAATAAATGGAGTAGAAGGGTCAATAATGACTTATTATGGAACTGGGCAATATGAGAATGTTAAAGAATATTCTTTAACAAATCATTTATTAGGAGTTTCAGCAGTAACAATTTCTACTGATCTTTGGAATGATTTAAGTGATGATCAAAAAACTATAATAGAGGAAGAATTCCAAAAAGGAATGGAAGAAAATTTAGAAGAAACTATTAAGCTAGAAGAAGAGTATGAAGAAAAGTTAAAAAATGAAGGTGTAAACTTCCATGAAGTAGATTCTAAAGCCTTTATGGATGCAACCTCCTCTGTGTTTGATGAATTTGATAATTGGACTCCAGGTATCTATGATGAGATAATAGAGGAATTAGATAAAATTAGAGAAGACTTAGAATAATTTGTTATAGTAATACTTTTAAGTTAGAAGGAGAATATCCTTCTAACTTAAAATAGATTATGGAGGTTAAAATGAATAAATTCTGGGAGAATTTTAAAAGAGATTTTGAACTTTATATAGGAAGTATTTTTTTAGCTATAACTTCAATAGTAGTTATTATGAATGTATTTACTAGATATTTTTTGAAATTTACATATCATTGGGCTGAGGAGGTTGCAGTAGCTGCATTTGTGTGGGTAATTTTTTTAGGTTTAGCTAATGCTTATAAAACAGATCATCTTATAGGTGTAGAAGCTATAATGAAGTTATTACCTAAAAGAGGTAGAAGAATAGTTGAATTTATAGTATCGATAGTAGTAAGTATCTTAGCTGGATCTATGTTTTATTTTAGTTATAAATATGTAGCAGGATCTACAAAGATAACAGCAGCATTAGAGATTTCTTATTCATATATTAACAGTTCGATAGTTATTTCTTTTGCACTTATAACAATATATTCAGTATTTTTTGCGGTAAGAAGTTTTAAAAAGATATTTCTTGATTAAAATAGTATAAATTAAGGGAGGAAGAAATAAGTGCAATCTATTTATCCGATCATAGTATTATTTATTTTGTTTTTTCTAAATATACCGATAGCATTTGCTTTAATTGGATCTTCATTATTTTACTTCATATTTATAAACACTGCTATGCCTATGGAAATGGTAATTCAACAGTTTGTGACATCCATTGAGTCTTTCCCCTATTTAGCAGTACCATTTTTTATAATGGTAGGTTCAGTAATGAATTATTCAGGAATAAGTGAAGCATTAATGGATTTTGCAGATGTATTAGTGGGGCATACCAGAGGTGGACTAGCCCAAGTTAATGTTTTATTAAGTGCTTTAATGGGTGGAATATCAG
This sequence comes from Tissierellales bacterium, assembly GCA_035301805.1. Classification (NCBI taxonomy): domain Bacteria; kingdom Bacillati; phylum Bacillota; class Tissierellia; order Tissierellales; species Tissierellales bacterium. Next base: position 2,046 of record DATGTQ010000129.1, on the reverse strand, counting down.
GATCAGCAAATGCAGATGCTGCTATGCAGTCTAAAATACTAGTACCTGAAATGGAGAAAAAAGGATTTTCAAAGCCGTTTTCAGCTGCTGTAACAGCTGCATCATCAGCAGTAAGTCCGGTAATACCACCTGGAACAAATTTGATTCTGTATGCAATAATAGCAGGTATCTCAGTAGGGGATATGTTTTTAGCTGCATATGGTCCAGGTATAATCATGACTGTAGCATTAGCTATCACAGTACATATAATTGCAGTTAGAAGAGATTATAAACCAAGTAGAGAAAGACAGTCTACAGTTAGAGAGGTATTTTTACAATTTCTTAAATCAATATGGGCATTATTAATTCCTTTTGGGATAATTATGGGAATGAGAATTGGATTATTTACACCGACTGAGGCAGGAGCAATAGCTGTAGTATTTTCATTGGTGGTAGGATTCTTTATATATAGAAGATTAAAATTAAGACATATACCAATAATATTAATGGATACAGTGAGAAATACTGGTTCAGTTATGATTATAATTGCTAGTGCAAAAGTATTTGGTTATTATCTTACATTAGAACAAATTCCACAAATAATAACCGAAAGCTTAATGAATTTAACAAGTAGTCCTTTTGTATTATTAATGGTAATAAATATAATATTATTATTTGTAGGAATGTTTATAGAAGGTGGAGCAGCATTAGTTATATTAGCACCATTATTAGTACCGGCAACTAGAGCCTTCGGTATAGATACCCTACATTTTGGGATGATCTTTATAGTAAATATTATGATCGGAGGATTAACTCCGCCATTTGGATCCATGATGTTTACTGTATGTTCTATTGTAGATGTTAGTTTGGAAGATTTTATAAAAGAGGTCTGGCCGTTTATAATTGCATTAATAATAGTATTAATAGGAGTAACCTATTCGGAAACCTTAGCACTATTCGTTCCAAAATTAATAGGACTTATTGGTAATTAAATTATTTACAGTAGTGGAAGGAGAACATAAGTGGACAAGCTAAAAGAAAAAACTATATTTTTACTAGATATAGATGGAACGATTTATCTTGGAGATAAGTTAATAGACGGAGCAAAAGATTTTTTGAAATCTATAAAAGATAAGGGAAAAAGATATATTTTTCTTACAAATAATTCATCTGGAAATAAAGCGGATTATGTACAAAAATTAAGTAAATTAGGTATAGATGCTACAGAGGAGGAAATATTCACTTCTGGAGAAGCTACTACTATGTATTTAAAAAGCAAAAAAAAAGGAGCTAAGGTTTATTTATTAGGAACCAAGTCTTTAGAAAAAGAATTTGAAAATGAAGGATTTATTTTAGAGAAAAAAAGACATAAGGATATAGACTTTGTAGTATTAGGATTTGATACTACATTAACCTATGAAAAATTGTGGGTAGCATGTGAATATATATCCGAAGGAGTAGAGTATATAGCTACACATCCAGATTTTAATTGCCCTTTACCTAATGATAAGTTTATGCCAGATGCAGGAGCTATGGCTGCATTAATTGAGGCTTCCACTGGTAAGGTACCAAAAGTAGTAGGTAAACCAAATAGGAAAATGATTGAAGCCATTCAATTAAAATACGGTTTAGATAAAGAAGATATGATAATGGTGGGAGATAGATTATATACGGATATTAAAATGGGAGAAGTGGCAGGTATAGCTACAACATTAGTTTATTCTGGTGAAACAAAGGAAAAAGATTATAAAGAAAGTGAAACAAAAGCAGATTATGTATTTAATTCTGTTAAAGATATGATAAAACTATTATAAGACAAGTTTAGAGCAACAATTATATTGTTAGTAGTATGATTGTGGTCTTTTATATTTATATTCTATAATAATTAGTATCATTAATATAAGTTTGTATACATATAAATTAATATAGGAGGGATAAGATGACGAATGTGGCAATGTATTCAGCAGAATTTTTAGGAACATTAATATTAATTTTATTTGGTGGTGGAGTTGTTGCAAACGTTAGCTTAGAGAAATCAGGTGCCAAAGGCGGAGGATATATAGTTAT
>DATGTQ010000128.1 GCA_035301805.1 Tissierellales bacterium | reverse complement strand
ATTGCCGATTGTATTCAGAGTATATGATATGTTAATTACCCAAATTGCATGCTTATCTGCAATCTTAGAATATATAAAGAAAGGTGGAGATAGTAGAGGATCATATCTTGTATCAAATGATGATGGGTCTTATGAGATTGAGATAGGAGACGAGGTATTAAGATTCTCATTAGATAATGATTTTAAAAATGAGATTTGTGAAACGGAAGTAACAGTATGTGACAATGTAGATGTTACTCACAAATGGATTCCAGTAAGACCTATACCAGAATATGAATCTTGGTTCGAAAACACATGGAAAGATTATAGAGAAAAGGAAATCTACGAATAATAAAGGGGAAGATTAAAATGAAAAATAATTTTTTGAAGAAAATAATGGTTTCAATAATGGTTTGTGTACTTGTATTACCACTATTTGCATGTGGAAATTCTCAAGAAACAGATGATACAGATTCTTCAGGTTCTTCAGATGAAGTATATGAATTAAAGTTTGCTCATGTAGTTAGACCTACTACACCAAAAGGCTTAGCAGCTGAAAAATTTAAGGAATTAGCAGAAGAAAAGAGTGATGGACAATTAAAAGTAACTATTTATCCAGATTCACAAATGGGAGCAGATCAAGAAATAAATGAGCAAGTATTAGAAGGTACATTAGATATGAATGCTCCATTTTTATCAACTGTAACATCATTCGCACCTGAATTTGAACTTTTTGATTTACCATATTTGTTTGAAAATCCAGATCAAGCATTTGAAGCATTATCTGGGGAAGTAGGAGAAAAATTAAACGGATACTTAGAAGATAAGAACTTAAAAGCATTAGGATATTGGAGTGGTGGTTTTAAACAATTAACTAACTCAAAAAGACCAGTAGAAAATGTAAAAGATTTAGATGGATTAAAGATCAGAGTAAGTCAAAGTCCATTACTTGTAACTCAATTTAAAGCAATTAATGCTGGTGGTATATCTGTTCCATTTGTAGACTTATATTCATCATTACAAACTGGTACGGTAGATGGTCAAGAAAATCCGTATGCTAATATAGCAAGTAGAAAGTTTTATGAGGTTCAAGATTATATGACTATAAGTGATCATGGGTTTATGGGATATATTTTCTTTATAAATAATGACAAATTTGAATCTCTACCAGAAGAATTACAAGAGATTGTAGAAGAAGTGGCTGAAGAAGTAATGAAGGAACAGTGGGAAATAGCGGAAGAAAAAGATGAAGAATATTTAGAGGAAATAGAAGAATCAGGTATAGAAATTACAGAATTTGGTTCAGAAGAGAAAAAAGACTTTAGAGAAGCTACTCAGGAAGCATATGATGAATTCTTAGAGCAAGATGATGCAGAGGAATTAATGAAATTAGTAGAAAAATATACTAAATAAAACAGTAATGTGGCTATGAAAATAGCCACATTATTAAAAAAGGATATGGTGGTATGAGAAAAAGTTTAGATAGAACAATAGATTTGATATCTTCAACATTATTAATTGCTACATCTGTCTTAGTATTTACTCAGGCTATTTTAAGATATTTTTTCAGTTATTCTATATATTGGTCTGAGGAAATCTCCTTATTTATGATTGTATGGTTCATATTTGTAGGATGTAGTGTAACAGCAAAAGAAGGGTCACATATTAGTATGGATATTTTAGAAAATATCCTACCAGATAAAGGGAAAAATGTAATTAATATAATTATAAACATAATAAGTATAGGATTTTGTGCAATTATAATATATGCAGGAATAGGTATGGTAAAAAATGCTATTAATTTAAACTCCATAGCAACATCAATAGATATGCCTTTGTGGATAGCTTATGCATCAGTACCAGTGGGCATGACATTAATGTTAATTCAGTACATATTTAAATTAATAGATTCAATTAATTTTTTAAAAGAGAAAGAAGATATAGATGAGGTGAGGAAATGATATTACCTGCAATATTTATATTATTATTAGTTTTAGGAGTTCCCATAGGTATTACAACAGGATTGTCTTCGATTGCCGCTATTTATAGTAGTGGAATAGGTTTAGACGTTATAGTGCAAAAGATCTATTCAGGTGTAAATTCATTTAGTTTAATGGCTATTCCATTTTTCATATTTGCAGGTGATATTATGTTAGAAGGTGGAGCATCTAAGAAACTAATAGACTTTGCGAATAAGTTATTTGGTTGGATTACGGGTGGATTACCTATAACAGCGGTGGTTTCATCAATGTTCTTTGCAGCATTATCTGGTTCAAGCCCAGCTACTGTAGCAGGTGTAGGTGGGGTAATGATACCAAATTTAAAGGATAATGGATATGATGGAAAGTTTTCTGTTGGACTTTTATGTGCGGCAGGTTCATTAGGAATAGTTATACCTCCGAGTATTACGATGATGTCTTATGGGGTAGTTTCAGAACAATCTATAAGTAATTTATTTATGGCAGCAGTTATACCTGGTATCTTTATAGGATTAACTTTAATAATTTTTAGCTACATATACTCAAGAGTGAATAATCAAATGAAATCCGATGTACCAAGTTTAAGGGAAGTATGGGATACATTTAAGGAAGCCTTTTTTAGTATATTAATGCCTGTGATTATCCTAGGAGGAATCTATAAAGGATTAGCTACTCCTACTGAGGCAGCAGCTATTTCTATAATATATAGTTTGGTCATTTCAATTTTTGTTTATAAAGAAATTAGATTTAAGGATATATTTAGGATCGCAAAAAAATCTGTAGTAACATCAGCTATGATAATGTTTGTGATAGCTAATTCGGCAGTATTTAGCTGGTATTTAACTTTTAAACAAGTACCACAAGTAGTTGCCCAAACAGTATTAGGATTACAAGCTTCACCAATTGTAATAATGTTATTAATCAATATTATTTTGTTATTTGTAGGTATGATTATGGACTCTAGTGCAGCAGTATTGATACTGACACCTTTATTTTTACCTATAGTAACAGGTATTGGAATAGATCCAATTCATTTCGGTGTTATTATGATAGTGAATCTATCAATAGGGATGTTAACACCTCCGTTTGGTTTAAACTTATTTGTGGCATCAGGTATAGGAGAAATATCATTATCTGATGTTGTAAAAGGGGCATTACCATTTATAGCTTTACTAATATTTGATTTATTAGTAATAACATTTGTGCCACAACTATCATCAATATTAATAAAATAATTGTTTTAATTTAACATAAACAAAAGGGGTTATTTCATAACTATGAATTTAGTTAGGAGAAGCCCCTTTTTGATGTAATATGATATGATAATAATTATTAAATATTATAGTGGAAGTGATTAAATATGAAAAGAGTTATTAAAGCCTATTTACTTTTTTTAATTAGCTTAATAATGATGGCTTTAGGCATTACATTTGTTACTAAGTCTAATTTAGGTACCTCTGCAATATCAAGTATTCAATATGTTTTAAGTTTAGCCTTTAGACCAAGTTTTGGTGTGTTTACATTTGTAATAAATTTAATATTCTTCCTAATACAGGTTTTAATACTTAGAGAGAAATTTCCTAAACACCAGTATCTACAACTTTTGGTAGGACCTATTATGGGTATTTTTATAGATATTTGGATGAATACATTTAGGTTTTTAAATCCAGTAAATTATATAACCAAATTAATTATCTCGGTTATAGGTTGTTGCATAATTGCAATTAGTACGATTTTACAACTTAAGGCTGGAGTAGTTACAAATCCAGCTGAAGGAATTGTTAAAACTCTTGCTTATAAAACGAAAATTGGATTTGGAAGAGTAAAGATATATTTTGATTTATTTCTAGTGTTAATTGCTTCTACATTATCATTTCTATTAATAGGTGAAATTAAAGGGATAGGTATAGGAACCTTTATTACAGCAACATTAGTGGGAATTATAATAAGACTTATAAATAAAATTGAAGAAAATATTTTAAGAAAAACAAACTAAATATAAATTATATAAGACACTATT
>DATGTQ010000127.1 GCA_035301805.1 Tissierellales bacterium | reverse complement strand
GTTCCTATAATATATAAATTTTCTGGTATCCTTAAACCGGCATATGGGTTCTCCCTAGGCAAATATCCATTAGGAAATATTCTATCAGTAAGTAATCCTTTATTTTGATCAAAATATCGTGATTCAATAATGCTTAAATATTCACTAAGATAATATTCAACCCTTGCTAAATTCATTTCATCTAAACAAATAAAATAGGGTTTATTTATATTTTTAGGTTCAGAGGCTTTTTTAATTATCCTAGTTAATTGACCTGGCACAAACCTATCATTAATATTTTTGTATCCAAACAATTCCGTACTATCATTCCAATCTGGTTTAACACTAATAACATTATATTGACCATTGGAAGACGTTGCTCCTACTGCTTCTGCAAATAATTTAACTAATTTTGACTTTCCTGTTCCACTTATTCCAGCCAGAATAAGGAAAGGCTTTGTTTTTAAACTAAGATAAAAATTACTTAATTCTTCATATGAGAATATATAACCCTTTGCCCTAATAATTTTATCAATTTTGCCAATAACATCTTTCATACTTCCCTCTCCAGAATCTAACATTTTAGTTTCAGTTGCCACCTTGTTCCTTCCGGTAAAAATTATATTGTAATAATCATTATAAATTCTAATCATTTCCTGTAAATCTTCAACAAATTCTGCTTCCCTTGGAAAATTATCCTTTAAATACTCCTTATAATAAATTGATCCAATTTCATAATCTACATTTCCCATGATTAAATCATTATCTGTATTGAATCTACTATTATTTAAAATATTTCTAATCATTTCACGAGTAGAGACCATTGCCTTTCTAGCTGCTTTAGTTCCCAGCTCTTTCTTTAAATTTGTACACCCTTGATTTAAAGTTAAATATACTCTACTCATATCTTGGGAAAATAAATATACTATATATACTCCCCTTTGAATAGTCGTAGTAATATTATCATTATATATAGCTATCCAAGGGTATTTTGTCCATCCCCCTGCTCCAGAAGAACCTCTAGCACTCAAACCATATTCCTCAGCGATATTTTTAACTGCATCTGTAGCAGTATAATTTACTAATTTAAACATTTCATGATTTTTATTGAATCTACCTTTTTTTATACTTTCTAAATAATTATCTAATATCTCTTTAAAATGATTAGTTATCAATGTATCACCATCCGTATCAGACTATGCTTTCTACATTTTTACTCTACACCTAATGCCTTAAATACAGCATCTTCTGCTGATTTATAAAAGATTAAATTAAAGGAACCAACTAGTTCTGGTGGAACCGTTCCTAAATCTGCCGCTGAAGTCAAGGGTAATAATACTTTTTTTGCTCCACTATCTTGACATACTTGTAATGTATTAGCTAATTCTTCTACCTTTATTAAGGTTCCTCCAATACTTACATCGCCTAAAACAGCCATACTGGTAATTACAGGTTTTCCTAATGCCACCGAACATATAGCAATTATAGTGGATAAAGTTAACTCTGTTGTCATGCCTATACCATTTAGATCCTGTATATGTATAAGATAATCTTTTGTAGTTGTACTTATACTTCCACTTATACTACCACTATTAGCCTTAAGATACTTATAAGCATTGTCTACTGATTCTTTAGCCCTAGAATTAGAACCTATACCTGTTCTTTCAAATTTTCCATTTCCAGAAGTCATTTGAGTTTCCATCTTATAAACTCCTAACATTCCAGAATCTCCTCTAGATACACTATATAAATGTCCTGGTTTACCTATACCATCTGGAATAAGAGTTCCCCCACCTTGTTCAGGTACAGAAACATACTCCTCTTCAAAAGTTTCATTATCTATATATGAAAAGTTTACATCATAAAACTCCATTCCACCTATTTTTTTAAGTTGTTCTTTAACCCTTCTTCTCATTTCCAACGAAAACCTTAAAATCTTTTCAATATCTTCTTTTCTATACTCTCCATGAGGATATATTAGTTTTACCATTCCTGAAATAGTCTTTTTAACAGCAATAGTATCTCTTTGATTAAGTTGACTACCTAATTTAAAATATTTTTCGTAGCTATCACCATAGGATATTTTTCTTAGCTCCCTCATGACTTCAGCAAAATAATCTGTAATAAATCCATAATCATCTGTAAAGAAATCTGGTCTATACTTAGGTATTTCCCACCCTGGAGAATAACAATGCATTCTATCTAAGAAAGCAGTATCCATCCCCATAGCTTCAGGAAAAGGCTCAAATAAGTGAGATGTCTTTAATAGCACATCTACAGATTGATTTATATTTCCTACAAATACAAAAGAAGCTGTTGCATTTTTTTCTTCTTTTCCCCGGGCGAAAGATCCTGATGCCATGTAGTCTTTCATTATTTGTACCCCATCATTATCTTTAAAAGTAATGCCTGCTACTTCATCAAATGCCACACAATCCCACATACCAACTAGACCTACTTGTCTAGTACTCATATTATAAAATAAATTAGCCACAGTAGTTTGTCCACCTGAAACCAGTATAGAGTTTGGTGAAATTTCTTTATAAACATGAGACTTTCCCGTCCCTCTTGGCCCTAATTCACAAAAATTATAATTATTTTCTACTAATGGTACTAATCGTACTAAATGCAGCCATTTTTCCCTTTCATCAAGTCTGTCTGGCTCCATTCCCGTACTACGTAAAACTATATCTATCCATTCTTCAGTAGTAAATTCAGATCTAGCCTTTTTAAATTCATCCATATCTATCCCAGGCATTTGGACAGGAGTTAACTTGTTTATAATAAAAGGAACTCGATTTCTATCTCCTTCATCAAAAAAATATTCCATCTGTACTATACACCATATTCCACCAGACAAAAGTCTTTCATATTTAGATGGGTAAGTATTGGATATAGGAACACCACTAAGTCCTAAATTAGAAAACTCCGCTTCATAAGTATCTTTCTTATAATTTAATTTTACTGACACTTTATCTATAACAGTATAAGCCCCAGTTTCTCTAAGCTTAGAAATAATCTTCTGTGCCTCATCTGGCCTTACATAATTCCTAGATAATATATCCTTTACATTTTGAACGCCTTGTTCAATTATCTCTTCATCCTGAGAAGAACAATACATGCCGAGCAAATATTCCAGTACGTATACTGGAACATTTGCTCCCTCTTTTATTCTTTTAGTCAAATCTTTTCTTACAATTTCCCCAGAAAAGTGAGTTAAAAGTTTATTGAGTAATTCATCTCTATCAAATAAATTAGACATCTAACTCCCCCTTATATATCAAAACCAAAATCATCTGCAAAAGCTATATCTATCATAACTTGCTGTCTATGAATTTCTATACCTGTTTCTATATCTGTTATTGTAAAATAGTATTCCTCATCTCTCTTATATTTTTTATTTCTAAGCCTAAACTTTAAATTAAATATACGATTAGCTGAATCCTTTGATTTACTTTTTGCTGTATAAATTTCTTCATTAGATATTAATTCTCCATCTTTATCTACAAAGCTAATCTTATATGTTGTAGGTTTAATAATATCTGAAACTGGTTCCTGTTGTACAAAATCTAGGCTTAAGAGTAAGCTAGTAATTTTTGAAATCATACTTATAAGAGATATTTTTACACTTTCCGTTTCTATAGCACCTCTTTTGGTCTTCACTTCAATTACAGGGACTATAACTTCTTGGGGAGAACTTCCACCATGTACAAAATTTTGTCCTCCTCCTTGAGTTTTAAATATATTAGAAGTTAGTGGTGTAGTTATAGTCCTTTTGTCATAGTTACCTAATACATCAGAGATAATTATATTTTTAGTACCTATAGTATCATAACTATTTTCAGATATAATAAATCTCCTATTTATCTTGTCGTCTTTATCAAAAAACTTATCTATTTTCTCTGATTCCTTATTCTTCCCTCTAGTATATATAAAACCATGATCTGCTGTAATTATAAATTTTGTTGCCGAAATATTATTTGTAAGCCTTTTTATAATATCCTCTATTTCCTCTATTGCTTCATAACAGGCTATAAAAACTTCATCCTCTGTATTTAATTTATCTCCTCTAGCATCTATTTGATTATGGTAGATATAAATTATTTTCTTACCGGAGAAAAACTCTCTCATATCCTCTTTCTTCATTTTT
>DATGTQ010000126.1 GCA_035301805.1 Tissierellales bacterium | reverse complement strand
AAGTTCTATTGCTGCATTTGGACCTTCTACACCACAAGATGAAACACCACAAGATACAATTCAAAGACCAAATACTATGTATGGTGTAACAAAAGTGGCAGGAGAATTACTATGTGACTATTACTACCATAAGTTCGGATTGGATACGAGAGGTGTACGTTTTCCAGGTTTAATTTCTAATGAAACATTGCCAGGTGGTGGAACTACTGATTATGCTGTACACATTTATTATGATGCTTTAAAACAAGGTAAATATACATCATTTATAGCTGAAGGTACAAAAATGGATATGATGTATATGCCAGATGCTCTTGATGCCATAATCCAACTAATGGAAGCAGATTCATCAAAGCTTATTCATAGAAATGCCTTTAATATTACGGCTATGAGCTTTGCCCCAGAAGATATTTATGCTGAAATCAAAAAGCATATGCCAGATTTTGAAATGGATTATGATGTAGACCCAGTAAGACAAGGAATAGCAGATTCTTGGCCAAATTCATTGGATGATTCAGATGCAAGAAAAGAATGGGGTTGGGATCCAAAATATGATCTAGAAAAAATGACAGTAGATATGTTAGAAAAACTGAAAATAAAATTAAATAAATAATATTTATATTACTTATAAAGAGGGCTCTAGAGGCTTCTTTCATGTTAGGGATATATATTAATGGGTTTCTTTTGATATAAAAAAGAAACCCATTTTGTATTTATTATAAAATATATTTGATAAATTTCATGGCAATAATGAAATGATCTTAATATTGGAGAAATAGATGTATGTTATAAGACATCTCATATTTATAAAGTAATCATTGATTAAAGTAAAGGTTATTAATATTACATAAAAGATTTCAGATAAAAACATCTTTCTAAAAAATACATATATGATAAGTATTACTTAAATAGACAAATTTGAGAAGAAGAAAAAGAAATTATAGAAAGAGTATTTGTAGAATTTAAAGGAATATATAAGCAAGTGGATAAACTTGAAAAGATTAAAGAGGAAGTTTATTTTACTAGTGTAATAAAATTAATTATATAAAGATTAATTAATGTAATCACATAAAGACAAGTTATGGAATATATTATTATTAGGAAAAAGAAATATTTTAATGTAAAGTTTAAATTTTATTTGTGTGATTTCATAAATAATTAATTTTAAGAAAGGAGATTTAGACTATGTCAAAAGTTTATTATTATAATCCAAATAAATGTTGTAACAAGCATGATCATTTTCATGAAGAACATCATAAATGTAAATGTCATAAACCATCAAAGAAAGATTGTAAACCACAGAATACCCGCCTTAAATGTAAAGAAGTATGTGGAGCAGTAAATGTACCTTTTATTAATTTGGCGACTACACCACCGGTACAAACCACAATAGGGAATGTTTCTGTTGATTTAAGGTGTTTTGATAAACCAAAATTGAAGATAGATTTTTCTGCTATAGCTAATATTAATTTAACTGTAGCTACTGATTTCACATTAACATTTAGAGTATTTAGAAGATGTGATGATGGACCTGAGGTAGAAATAGATACAATTGTTATACCAAATACAATTCCAGTTACAGAAGCAATTGTTGCATCAAATCCAGTAAGTTTTAGTATATGTGATGAAGATTTTTGTCCAGCAAAGTGTTGCACTTATAGAATAACAGTTGAAGGGACATCTACTGCAGATATAACAGGTTCATTTAATATAAGTAAGGGAGTTATATCCACATTAGTAAGTGAAGAGTGCTAGATATATAAGATTATAATATTAGTTATAATTAAAACTCCTTTCTAGTAGTATACCTGACTAGAAAGGAGTTTACAATAATTATATTTAGAATTAATGTATATGAGGTGACTTAAAGTTGATTGCTAGAAAGTATTATATTTGTTTATTAAGTACAAAAAATTATGCTATGCAAGTTATGTATGTGTTAGAAAAGTTAGGATATAAAAGATTTGAATTAATATTTACTCCTTATGAAATAAAAAAAGGATGCAATTATTCAATTAAATTTAATAACTTAGAAGATCTGAATATTATTATAAATGAAGTATATAAATTAAACATTAATATTGAAAGTGTATATAGTATTGAAAGGATAAATGGGAAAAAAGTTATTAAAAAGATAAACTACTTTATTTAAAATTAAAAAAGCCCTTTTTATTTTTAGATCTTTCTACATTAATTATTTTTTCTTTTATTGTTTTTAATTCATGATCCATAGCATTAGAAATAATAAGTATTTCTTCTAGTATTTTTTTTATTTCTAATATATCATTTTTAAATTTAATAAGCTCTGATTTATTAATAGAAGTTATTTTATTTTGTTTTTGAGTTTGGTGTTTTATATTTATTTTTTCTTCTATGTTATTTTTATTATTTTCGGCATTATCTTTTATATTATAACTAATTTTATTGTTATGGTTGTCGTTAAAAAATAATGTTATATTGTCATCAATAGTTCCATAATAATTATTGATTTTATTATTAGGATATTCTTTTTCAAAATTAGATGAGTATTTTAATAAGTATATTGAAGATACATCTAACTTTTTTTTATCTATAACCTTCCAAGATTGGCCATAGTTAGTTGAATTTAGACATCCTATTTCATCATCTTTTAAATATATTATTTTTAGTATTCCATTGTTTTCTAGCATAATAGGAGTATTGATACAATTACTAACAATAGGTAAATTTATTGTTTGCCATCTAAATTTATTTTGCCCAATATGTGATAATGTTTTATATTTAAGAATGTATTTTTTGTTTTCCAGACTAGACCATAGAATATGGATGTTGTTTTTTGAATCTACAAATAAATACGGAAATATATTATTTGTTTTAAGTAACGAAATTTTTTCTATTATTTGGGACCATTTTTTAATAAAAATATTATAAAAAAGATAATAGATGTGTGATGAATCTTTTTCGTTAGTCTTAAATATAAGATGTATATTGCCTAAACTATCTGAATCAATATAAAAGGGAGTAAGCATTTTTTGGGAAAATATACTTGTTACAGTTTTCTTTTTCCATTGGGAAGATTCTTGGGTTAATTGTTCTATACTCCATAAGTTAACATTTACTAGATTGGCACAAGCATAGAAAATATTTATTGAACCATTTGATATGAATAAAGTTAAATATTTATAAATATTTGATTTAGTATTTAATTTAAGTACTGATTGTTTAGTCCATTTGTTTTGAATGTAGTTAGAATGTATCAAAGTTCCATTTTCAATTAAATATATTAATTGTACTTTATCTTTTTTATCAATAACTACTGAAAAATCTAACACATTACTATCTATTTTAAAAGGAAAGTTATTAGTAATATTTTCATCTTCTAATAAAGTGAAAACTAAATTATTTTTTTTGTCAATATAAAAATTATAGAGTACTCCTTCTGAATTTTTAATAAGTTCACACTGGTTTATTTGAATATTCAATTTATTACCTCCTTTTTTATAAAAAAAGCACAAAACTTTATATAGTTCATAATATGACAGTAAGAGTTAATTTATTAAAGATAAAGGAGTGAAAATAATGACTGAAGGTTTTAAATTCTCTAATTGTAATGGGAAAATGGAATTTGACTTGGATCAAATTAAGGAATTGGACTGTATTATGGTAGATAAAGTTTATGATCAATGTCAGCAAAGAGAATGTTATCCTAAAGTAGAAATTGATATAGGTTCTAAATCTTTTGATATTATAAGATTTAAACAGGGATTTATAATGCCAGATACTTTAAAAATATCTGATATACCAAATAAGCCACACTTTAGGAGAGTTCAATTTACATTAAGGGTACCATACGAGGTAATTTTATCTGATGGTACATCGGTAGAAGGATTTTTACCAGATACTAAAAGCGATATAGTAATGTTTATACCGGATACAAGAGATGAGTTTGAATTTAAAATTATTGTAGAAACTAATTCCCAAGTATTAGGTCAACCTATGGTAATAGAAAAAAATCTTACATTTACGGCAGGTTTATTTATAATAATTAAAGTTTTAGGGAGGGTACAATTATTAATTCCTACGTTTGGATTTTGCCCAGAGCCACCGGAATGTGAAGAGTTTAGTCCAGAAGATATTTGTGAAGATTTTGATTGTCATCCATTTCCATTATTCTTTCCACTGCAATATCAAGATATATTTGAAGATGAAGACTAAAAGAAGAGCATATGCTCTTCTTTTTCGTATTTTAATTAATAATTTATGTTTTAGAGAGAATCTAAATTACTGGGGCGGTCTTAATTGGCTTGCAAAGTGGGTCAGCTGGGACCGTCCCTTTTGGCTTAAATTTTAAGTCAACCAGGACGTCCCTTGTGATTCATATTTAAAAAAATGAATGTTGACAGAATTGGTAGGGTATAATATACTTAAGATGTAATACCAACTAAAGTAGTTGGAATTAAAGAGGTGAAGAAATGAAGCTTTCAACTAGAGGTAGATATGGTTTAAAAGCAATGTTTGAATTAGCCCTACATTATGGAGAGGGGCCTATTTCTTTAAGAAATGTAGCTAGTGAACAAAAGATATCTGAAAATTACTTAGAGCAATTAGCTGCCAAGCTTAGAAAAGAGGGACTACTTGAAAGTGTAAGGGGAGCACAAGGAGGATATATGTTAGCTAAAGCCCCTGATGAGATAACAGTGGGAAATGTATTACGTGTATTGGAAGGAGATATGGCTCCTGCTGATTGTATACTAGATAGTGAATTGCATAAGTGCAGTAGAGAAGAAGAGTGTGTTACAAAATTAGTTTGGTTAAAGATTCGTGATAGTATTGATGAGGTTATAGATACTATTACATTAAAAGACATGATAGAGGAACACGATAAATTAATAACTGAAAAAAATTAATGAGCTTAGGAGGAACTTTTATGAGAAAATATATTTATATGGATAATGCATCTACTACACCTGTTAAAAAAGAAGTGTTAGATGAGATGTTACCATATTTCAGTGAAAACTATGGTAATCCATCAAGTGTATATTCTTTAGGGAGTAAGTCAAAAAATGCTGTCGAAATTTCAAGGGAGAAAGTAGCAAATGCAATAGGTGCAAAACCTAAAGAGGTTTTTTTTACTGCTGGTGGCTCAGAAGCAGATAATTGGGCTATTAAAGGCGTTGCTTCTGCAAATAAAGATAAAGGAAATCATATAATCACTTCGAAAATAGAACATCATGGTATACTTCATACTTGTAATTATTTAGAAAAAAAAGGCTTTAAGGTAACTTACTTAGATGTTGATGAGTATGGAGTAGTAAATGTTGAAGAATTAAAAGAGGCAATAACTGATGAAACTATACTTATTACAATTATGTTTGCTAATAATGAAATAGGAACTATCCAACCTATAAAAGAAATTGGGAAAATAGCAAAAGAAAGAAATATATATTTTCATACAGATGCTGTTCAGGCTATAGGAAATATTGAAATAGATGTTAATGAATTAAACATAGACTTGCTTTCTATGGCTGCCCATAAGATTTATGGACCAAAAGGAACAGGTGCATTATATGTCCGTTCAGGTGTGAAAATAGATCCATTAATTGCAGGAGGAGGGCAAGAAAGAAATAGAAGGGCAGGTACTGAAAATGTACCTGGAATTGTTGGTATGGGGAAGGCTATAGAATTAGTTTATGAAAATTTAGAAGAGAAGAATACAAAGATAATAAAACTTAGAGATAGACTAATAAAAGGAATTTTTGATAATATAGACTATGTAAGATTAAATGGCCATCCAACTAATAGATTGCCAGGAAACGTAAATATATGTTTTGAGTTTATTGAAGGTGAGTCTTTGTTATTAAGTTTAGATATGAAAGGTATAGCTGGTTCTAGTGGTTCTGCTTGTACTTCTGGTTCATTAGATCCTTCACATGTATTATTGGCTTTAGGGTTGCCACATGAAATTGCTCATGGTTCCTTAAGGCTATCTTTTAATGAAAATAATACTGAAGAAGAAATTGATTATGTAGTGAAAAGCTTAATAGAAATTGTTGGAAGATTAAGAAGGATGTCTCCATTATATGAACAAATAGAGAAGGGGGAAAAATAAATGTATTCAGAAAAGGTTATGGATCACTTTACAAATCCAAGAAATGTTGGAGAAATAGAAAATGCCGATGGTGTGGGAGAAGTAGGAAATGCAAAATGTGGGGATATAATGAAAATGTATTTTAAAATAGAGGATAATATTATTACCGATGTAAAATTTAAAACTTTTGGTTGTGGCTCTGCAATTGCTTCCTCTAGTATGGCTACAGAACTTATTAAAGGGAAAAGCGTAAACGAAGCTATGAAAATTACAAATAGAGCTGTTGCTGAAGCTTTAGATGGATTGCCGCCTATAAAAATGCACTGTTCTGTATTAGCAGAAGAAGCTATAAAAGCTGCACTTTTAGATTATTCACAAAAAAATAATGTTCATATAGAAGGGCTAGAAAACTTTGAGCCAACCGAAGATCATCATTAATAAAAAACTACTGTAATTGTTTACAGTAGTTTTTCATTTTATAAAATTTTTAAATAAGTTTATATTTTTGAAAAAAGTGAAATACTAAATCTATAAAAGAAAAAAAGGAAGAGGAATTTAATTGCTAAAATACAGTGAACTATTGATTTCAAATTTAATAGATAAAGAAAATAAAACGCCTATTGGTGAAATAGTTAATGTAGCTTTTTCTGAAGAATTCAAGAGAATAGTTGGATTGATTGTTAAAAATGATAAGCTTTACAAAAATAAAATACTTTTGCCTATTGAAAATATTGTAGATATAGATAAGGACTCAATAATTATAGTAAATGAGAATGAATTAAAAAAAGAAAAGCCTTATGAAGAAAAAGAAATTAATTTAGTAGATTGGGAAGTTATTACTGAAAAGCTTGAGTGCATTGGTTACGTTAAAGATATGGTTATTAAAAAAGAAGATGGCAAAATAATAGGGTTTATAATTTCAGAAGGTATAATTGAAGATATAGTTAAAGGAAGAAAATTTTTGTCAAGTTCAAAAATTATTGAGATAAATGAGAAAAGTATAGTGATTGAAAAAGAAGATATTAAAGATATTGGTAAAAACGGGCAATGTTACAAAAAAATAATAGAATTAGAGGATTAGTATATAGGTAAACTAAGTGTAGAAACAATAAGGAGATGATATTAATGAATAGTGGTTTTAGAAAAGGTACATTGTTTGGAAGTCTTTTAGGAGCTTCTGTGGGCATTTTTATAATGAATAGAATGAATCCTTTTAAAAGAATGAAAGCTATGAGAAGTACTAGAAAGGCAATGTCAAGTGTGAAAAATGGGTTTAGTAGACTTTGGTAAAAGGCAGCTTTAGCTGCCTTTAAATTTTACTTTACAAGGAGCTAACTATGGATATAAATTTTTTAATAAAAATTATACTAATTTTAGTAGCAGGGTTAATTTTTTTTATTACATATTATTTAATTAATATAGGTAATAAATATATTGAGAAAGAACGTAATATAAAAATCAATTGGAGAAAATTTCTACCTATTGTTATAGCTATTATTATTATATTATTAATTATTTTTATTTTAAAGAGATATAGCATAGTAAGAGAAACATTGAATATAATATTATTTTCGATAATAATAGCTTATATATTAAATCCATTGGTTAATTACTTAGAACAAAGAAAAATAAAAAGAATTTGGGGTATTTTAATAATATATATATTAATTTTTGGTATAATGGTTATTAGTGTAGTTTCTTTTGTACCTAAAATGGCTAGGGAATTTAAGAACTTTACTGCTGTTCTTCCTACTTATCTCAACAAGGCATCTGACTTTGGTGATAATGCTTATAAAAAATACTATGATAATATGGATAATCTTCCACCAGTATTTCAGGGAATTGAGGAGTCGTTAATTGAAAATATATCTAAATTAGAAATTGTTATAGATAAAAGTATAAAAAGGATAACTAATTCAATATTTAATATATTTTCTAAAGTTTTGAATTTAGTCGTTATTCCTATAATAACTTTTTATTTTCTAAATGATAAAAATTATTTTATTAAAAAAACATACTTGACTATACCTAAAAAATATAGGCAGGATGCAAAAAGATTGGGTAAGGAAATAGATAGAGCATTAGGGGAATTTATAAGGGGACGAATAATTGTAGCTATATTTGTAGGTGTTTCTACTACTATCCTCTTGTTAGTATTGAGAGTAGATTTTGCTTTATTAATAGGTATGATAGCCGGTGCAGTAGATATAATACCTTATTTTGGACCCGTAATAGGTATAATTCCTGCAGCATTCTTTGCTCTTTTAGAAAGTCCTGTGAAGGCATTATGGGTTGTTCTAATATTTATAGGAATTCAGCAAATAGAAAACAATATTATATCTCCAAAGGTAATAGGTGAAGGTATGGGGATACATCCAATTACCATTATTTTATCTTTAATAATAGGTGGAGGTATATTTGGAATATTAGGTATGGTTTTTGCCGTTCCTGTTGTAGCTATTGTAAAAATACTATTTTCTTTTATAATAGAAAAATTGAATACAAGCTGAGTTATTGACAAGGGGTTCTTTATAAACTATAATCCTAGATATAGATGAGTTCAGAAAAACTCGTCCCCTTTAATATGGGACGGGTTTTTTATAAACAACAATGAAAACTAATATTGAAAGATAACCATTTAATTGAAGAGTGCTTATTAATTATAGAGGAGAGGTGTACTTAATGAAAAAGATAGGGTTACATGAATTGAGACGGGAATTTTTGGATTTTTTTGGAGATAAAAATCATCTGATATTATCAAGCTTTCCTTTAGTTCCTCAAGGTGATGAAAGCTTATTATTAATAAATGCAGGTATGGCACCTTTAAAACCTTATTTTACTGGTGAAAAAACCCCCCCAAAGAAAAAAGTTGTTACTTGCCAGAAATGTATACGGACTGCTGATATTGAAAATGTAGGTAAAACCGATCGACATGCTACTTTTTTTGAAATGCTAGGGAATTTTTCTTTTGGAGATTATTTTAAAGATGAAGCTATAGAATGGGCGTGGGAGTTTATGACAGAACGATTGGATATTCCAGAAGAAGATTTATGGGTATCGATTTATGAGGATGATGACGAAGCTTATAATATATGGCATGAAAAAATAGGTATCCCTGAAGAGAAGATAATAAGGCTAGGGAAAGAAGATAATTTTTGGGAACTAGAAGTAGGACCAGGAGGACCATGTTCAGAGATATATATTGATAGAGGAGAAAAACATGGATGTGGTAAACCAAGCTGTAAGCCAGGTTGTGAATGCGATAGATTTATTGAAATATGGAATTTAGTTTTTTCTCAATATGATAAAGATGAAAATGGAAATTATAATCCGCTTCCAAATCCTAATATAGATACGGGTATGGGATTAGAAAGAATAGCTGCCATTATGGAGGGAGCAGATAATATATTTGAAATAGAGGAAATAAAGAAGATAGTAAATGAAATTGAGAAAGTTAGTAATATCGTCTATGGGGAAGATTTAAAGGACGATGAATCAATAAGAGTTATTACAGATCATACTAGGGCAGCAGTTTTTCTAGTTTCCGATGGAGTATTGCCAAGTAATGAAGGTAGAGGCTATGTACTCAGAAGATTGATTAGAAGAGCCTCAAGGCATGGAAAATTGTTAGGAATTAAGGGGAATTTTTTACACCGTATTGTAACTAGTGTTGTTAAAGGGTGGAAAGAAATATATCCAGAAATTGAGGTAAGACAAGAGCATATTAAAAAAGTAATTACTGCAGAAGAGGAAAAATTTGAAGAGACTATCCATCAAGGCTTAAATATATTAGACAAGTATATGGAAGAAATGAAAGAAAATGAAGAAGAATTTTTAAATGGAAAAAAAGCTTTCAAATTATATGATACCTATGGTTTCCCACTGGATTTGACAAAAGAAATTTTAGAGGAAAAAGGGCTATTAGTAGATGAAAAAGCTTTTAATAGCGAAATGGAAAAACAAAGAGAAAGAGCTAGAAAAGCTAGAAGCAAGGAAGGACATAGTGGATGGATTAAAACTGATCATTCCTTTGAAACGGAAAAATTAAATGGTTTAGTAGGTGAATTTAATGGTTATAATAATTTGGAGGTAAATACTAAGATTTTAGCATTAATAAAAGATGGGGATATAGTAGAAAGTTTAAATCATGGAGAACAAGGAATAGTAGTTTTAGAAAGGACTCCTTTCTACCCTGAAGGTGGAGGTCAGGTTGGAGACAAAGGTGTAATTAAAGGTTTAAAATTTAGTTCTTCAGTAATAGATACAAAATCATTGAAACAAAATATAATTGGTCATTTTGTTGAAATAAAAGAAGGTATTATTAGGATTAATGATGAAGTAACTGCTTTAGTAGATAAAAAAAGTAGAACTAAGACTATGAGAAATCATTCAGCTACTCACTTACTACATAGAGCCTTAAAAGATGTTCTAGGTGACCATGTGGAACAAGCAGGTTCTCTTGTTTTACCTAATAGATTACGATTTGATTTTACTCATTATGAAAGCTTAAGTAGTGAAGAGTTAAAAAAGATAGAGGACATTGTAAATTTAAAAATATTTGAAAATTTATCCGTTTATGTAGAGGAAAAAAGTTTAAAGGAAGCTGAAAGTATGGGAGCTGTTGCATTGTTTGAAGATAAATATAAAGACAAGGTACGAGTTGTAAAAATGGGTGATTATAGTATAGAATTATGTGGTGGCACCCATGTAAAAACTACTAGCGAAATCGGTATGTTTAAGATAGTAGGTGAATCAAGTATAGCATCAGGAGTTAGACGAATAGAAGCTGTTACAGGTTCAGGAGTTTATGAGTATTTAACAACTACTGAAGACCAAATTCGGGAAGTTTCAAATATTCTAAAAGCAAATAAAAATAATTTATCCGAAAGGGCTAACAGTTTAATTGGAGAATTAAAGGAAAAAGATAAAGAAATAGAATCCTTAAAAGCAAAAATGGCTTCTTCTGTTGCAGATGATATTTTAGATCAGGAAAGGGTAATTGATAGTGTGCCAGTTATAACTTATAAGGTAAATAATATGGATATGGACAGCTTAAGAAATCTAGGTGATGAATTACGTCAATCCTTTGATACAGGCATTATAGTATTAGCTTCAGTTTCAAGTAAAAATGTGTCTTTTGTATCTATGGTAAGTAAGGATTTAGTTGATAAAGGATTTCATGCAGGTAATATGATTAGGGAAGTTGCCAAAGTAACTGGTGGCGGTGGTGGTGGCCGTCCTAATATGGCTCAAGCTGGTGGTAAAGACCCTAGTAAAGTTGATGAAGCATTAAAATTAATAGATGTGTTAATAAAAGAAAAGATGAATAAATATTAAATAAGGAATTAATATTTACTTTAAATTGTATATATTAATATCTTTATGGTATAAATATTATTAGGGGGTGTTATTATGAATAACAACATAAACGAAACTATGAAATTTGAACCACCTAAAGATAACGTTAATAGAGTCCAAGAAATTATATTATTAGTTTTTGAGGCATTAGAGGAAAAAGGCTATAATTCTATAAATCAAATGATAGGATATATTTTATCTGGTGATCCTACTTATATAACTAGCTATAAGGACGCAAGAAGTTTAATTAAAAAAGTAGAAAGAGATGAATTACTAGAAGTAATATTAAAGAGTTATTTAGATAATAGCAATAATAGAAAATAGGAGAGTTATGTAAGTGAAAGTAAATAAAAAATTTTTAATAGTAATTATACTAATATGTATAATGTTAAGTGGATCAGGTGCTATAGCCGAAGAGGAACAAGTTAATAGAAACGTGTATTTAGTTACAATAAATAGATATACATTACAAGATTTAGAATATATGCCTAATTTAAATGAAATAATTAATAATGGAAGTATAGGTTTAATGAATACTCGAGGATTTTCAAACTATAATGGAGCAGAAAGTTATTTGAGTATTAATTCTTCTAATAAAGCTATATCTGGTTATGAAGGTACTGAAACTTATAATGTCAATGATAGATACAGGGAAATTTATGAAAGAAGACTAGGCCCCATTAGTAGAGAAAGTGCTTTGGCAAATATAAGTTTAAATAGTATAATTGAAAAAAATAAAAGTAACAATTATATGCCTTATATAGGAGCTTTAGGAGATAATGTACACGAAAAGGGGTATTATACGGCATCTTATGGTAATGCTGATACAATTGATTATATAAGAAGGCCTTCTTCTTTAATTCCCATGGATTCTAGGGGATTAATAGATTATGGTAATGTTGATAATATTTTAATAAATGATATAAATATGCCTTATGGTTTTAGAACAGATTTTGACAAGATTTTAGAAGAAACTATTGAAATTAAAGATAAGGCGTCTTTAATTGTCATTGATACCGGTGATTTAGATAGACTACATTTCTATAGTAGGCAGATGTCTGAAGATATTTTTATGGAACGAAGACAAGATATATTGACTAAAGTTGACGATTTTATCGGAGCGCTAAAAAATAATATTGATAAAAAAAATAGTTTACTTATGATAGTTAGTCCTAATAGTGGGGATGAAAGGGTTGAAGGTAGTAAATTGTCTCCTATAATTTTATGGGGATCTGAAGTTTCTAATGGTATACTTTTATCTTCTACAACAAAGCACGATGGAATTGTAACTAATTTAGATATTGGACCAACAATAGCTGAATTTTTAGATACTCCTAAAGTAGGTATGGTAGGTAACACTATTAGTAGTAAAAATGTAGATAAGAATTTGCAACATATAAATAATCTCAATGATAGGGTGAATGTAACCTATACTAGTAGATATAAGACTTTAATGTTCTTTAGTATTTTAGCTATTATCGTAATTTTATTGACTACTATAGTATTATTATTAAAAATTAGTATTACGGATTACTTGTATAAAGTTACAAGCTTTTTACTAACTCTAATTGTTAGTATACCTTTAACATTAATTTTAAGTTCATTTTTTAATGTTAATAGTATTTCAAAATTTGTAATTTTAAATATAATTTTCTTATTTGTAATTTCATTTACCTTTTATAAATTAAAAAGGCAAGATAGATTATTTATGATTTTAGGGTTAACATATATTATTTTGGTGATAGATTTAATGACCAATAATTCTATAAGTCAATATTCTATATTAGCTCCAGATCCTATAATTGGGGCAAGATATTTTGGAATAGGAAATGAATTAGTGGGAATCTTTTTAGGAACCACTGCAATTTTACTAGGATTTATTTTAAATAAGAAGGGTAATAAGTTTATAACTGTAGTATTACTTGTATTTTCTGTGATTCTAGTTGGACATCCTAAATTAGGGGCAAATGTTGGTGGTTCAATATCATTACTTTTTGCATCATTATATTTTGTACTTGAGTTAAGAAATAAAAGTATTAATCTGAAACGTATTATAAGTTTAGGATTATTTGTAGTATTGTTTATTCTTTTCATGGGATATATAGACATTAAATTTAATTCTACCCCAACCCATTTAGGAAAGGGGCTCCTAATGGTGGTAGGAGAGAAAGGAACTGGTATTAGTATAATTATACGAAAGGTTCTTATGAATATAAAACTAATGGGTTCATCAATTTGGGCAAAAACTTTGCTTTTAGCTACTATTGTAAATATTGCTATTATATTTATATTAGGAGATAGAGTGGAGGATATTTATAATAATAAAAAGGGAGTATCTATAGGCCTAATAAGTGCAGTTGTTGGCAGTGTTATGGGTTTTTTATTTAATGATTCAGGAGTTTTACTTTCGGCTTTAACGATGATATTTGCAACTATAATATTGCTTATGCTTTTAATAGATAATGAAAGAGAAAATTGTATGAAGTAATTTTAATAAGATGGTGAGTATAATGGAAATAAAAAGAATATTAGGGTTAGATGTAGGGGATAAAACTATAGGTGTAGCTATAAGTGATCCACTTTTTATAACTGCCCAAGGATTAAAAACCATATATAGGGATGAAGATATTAAAAAGGATTTAGAAGAACTAAAATCTATAATAGAAGAATATGATATATGTAAAATAGTAGTTGGATTCCCTAAAAATATGAATAACACTGTTGGGCCACAAGGAGAGAAAGTATTAAAATTTGTAGAGGAAATAAAAAGAAATATGGATGTAGGTGTAATATTAGAAGATGAGCGTTTGAGTACTGTAGCAGCGGAAAAAATGCTAATTCAGGGAGATGTGACTAGAAAAAAACGGAAGAAGGTTATTGATAAAGTTGCTGCTACCTATATACTTCAAATTTATTTGGATAGGAATTAGGAAGAAGGAGATTGTACGATGGAAAAACTAGTTTTATTAGATGAAAAGGGTGTAGAACAAGAATTTGAGTTGTTGGCTACTTTTGGTTTAGATGATTATGATTATGTATCTCTTATACCATTAAATGAATCAGATGAAGATACTTATATTTTAAGAATAGAACATGATAATAATGGAGATATAATATTAGTAGGTATAGAGGATAATGAGGAGTTAAATGATGTAATATTGGCCTATGAGTCTTTAATTGAAGAAAAAAATAGAATAGAGTAAGTTTATAGTAGTTGACATTTCTTGTTTGTAACTATATCCTATTATATAGAAAACGAGCAGGTGAAAATATGGATGTTAATGTTGACAGGATGAAAGAAAAATTAAAAAAAGAAGGTTATAAATTAACTACTCAGAGAAGGGCAATATTAAATGTTATGCTTGATAATGAAGATGATCATTTAAGCCCTGAAGAAATATATGATATTGTAAAGAAGCGTTATCCAGAGATTGGTTTAGCAACTGTATATAGAACTTTACAATTATTTGAGCAGTTAGATATTATATACAAATTAAATTTTGATGATGGTTGTAGTCGGTATGAGCTTAATTATGATTCTGGCGATCATCATCACCACCATTTGATTTGCTTAAAGTGTGGAAAAGTAATAGAAGTAAAATTAGATCTATTAGAAAATTTAGAAATAGAGATTGAAAAAGAAGGGAAATTTAAAATAACAGACCACAATGTTAAATTTTTTGGTTATTGTAGTGAATGCCAAAAATAAATCCCGAACGGGATTTATTTTTTTGTAAACTCAATAATTATTTAATCTAAAATAAAAAGTAAATATAAAACAATGTATTAAAAGGAGATGATAAAGTGTGTCAAAGAAACAAAATAAGCTTAAAATTATTCCGTTAGGTGGGCTTGGTGAAATAGGGAAAAATATAACCTTAGTCGAATACGATGATGATATTCTAATTATAGATTGTGGTTTAGCTTTTCCTGAAGATGAAATGTTAGGTATTGATATGGTAATACCAGATATCACTTATTTATTTAAGAATAGGAGTAAAATAAAGGGGATTGTCTTAACTCATGGTCATGAAGATCATATTGGAGCTATACCTTATATATTACAAAAAATAAATGTTCCAATCTATGGAACAAAATTAACAATTGGATTAGTAGAAAATAAAATAAAGGATCATAAGATTAAGAATGTGGATTTAAATGTGGTTCAAGCAGGGGACAGAATAACATTAGGTAATTTTTCTGTCGAGTTTATTAAGATGAATCATAGTATACCTGATTCGGTAGCTTTAGCAATATATACTCCAGTAGGTATAGTTGTACACTCTGGGGATTTTAAAATAGACTTTACCCCTATAAATGATGATGTTATTGATTTGCATAAACTTGCTGAAATTGGAACAAAAGACGTGTTAGTTCTTTTAGCGGATAGTACCAATGTGGAGCGGCCAGGTTATACAATGTCTGAAAGAACTGTAGGGGATACGTTTAACGATATTTTTTCAAAGGCTAAGCAAAGAATAATAGTGGCTACTTTTGCATCAAATATCCATAGGATTCAGCAAATAATAGATGCAGCAGTATTATACGATAGAAAGGTTATAATTTCAGGTAGAAGTATGGTTAACACCGTGGAAGTCGGTACTGAACTGGGATACTTAAATGTACCAAAAGGAACTATAATAGATATTGATGATATGGATAGTTATCTTCCATCGGAAATAGTAGTAATTACTACTGGTAGCCAAGGTGAACCAATGTCAGCATTATCAAGAATGGCATTTTCGGAGCATAGGAAATTAGACATAGTTTCTGGTGATTTAGTAATAATTTCAGCATCACCTATACCTGGAAATGAAAAAACTGTATCTAGAGTTGTTGATCAGTTAATGCACAAAGGTGCAGATGTTATTTATGAATCTCTTGCAGATGTTCATGTATCTGGCCATGCCTGTCAGGAAGAATTAAAACTTATGCATACATTAATTAAGCCGAAGTTTTTTATTCCAATTCATGGGGAATATAGACATTTGAAAAGGCATTCAGAATTGGCACAGGAATTAGGAACGCCTAAGAAAAATATTTTTACAGCACGTAATGGATCTGTAATTGAATTTACAGAGGATACTGGTAAATTTGGGCCTAGTGTTCAAGCGGGTAATATATTAGTAGATGGTCTAGGTATTGGTGATGTAGGAAATATAGTGCTAAGGGATAGAAAACATTTATCAGAAGATGGATTAATTGTAGTTGTAGTAACTATTGATAAAAATAATGGTAATGTAGTGGCAGGTCCAGATATTATTTCAAGAGGATTTGTATATGTAAGGGAATCGGAAGATTTAATGGAGGAATCCAAAAAAGTGATTAGGGAAGTTTTAAGGGAATGTGAAAAAAATAAAATTACTGACTGGGCAACTTTAAAGTCTAGAATAAGAGATGCCTTGAGGGGTTTCTTATATGAAAAAATAAAAAGAAATCCTATGATACTTCCTATAATCATGGAAGTTTAAAAAGCCCTATTTTTTAGGGCTTTTTATTATAATATTTATATTTTAAAAAAGATGATATAATAATTAATAGTAAGAAATATTAAGGAGGAGATTAAAGTGAATGTTTATAATGATGCTCATAGGTTGGCAAATTCTATAAAAAAATCAAAGGAATATGAGGAATATTTAAAAAACAAAGAAAAAGTTGATTCGGATAAGAAAACAAAAAAGATGGTTGATGATTTTAGAAAAAAGTTAATGAAAACTCAAATGGAACATTTATCTGGAAAAGAGATTGATGAAGAAGAGGCAGAAAGGTTACAAAATTTAGAGGAAGTACTTATGTTGAATCCAACTATAAGGGATTATTTTATGGCAGAAATAAAATTTAGTCAATTAATCTCTGATGTATATAATATAATTGAGGATGCAATTGATATAGATGAATGATAAAATAGAAAATAGTGAGAGGTGGAAAGGTGAATACTAAATATTTAACGAAAGCAAGTATGATTGCAGGAATATATATAGTTTTGGTATTAGTACAAATACCTTTAGGAGAATTAGCCTTTGGTCCTATTCAGCTTAGATTAGCAGAAGGCTTAGTACTATTACCTTTAGTTGAAGGAGCAGCTGTACCAGGGGTTTTTATAGGATGTTTAGTGTCAAATGCCATTTTAGCCTCCTATTCTGGATTTGGATTAATAGATATATTAGGTGGAAGTTTAGTTACCTTATTAGCTGCATATCTGACAAGTAAAATGTCTAATAAAATATTAGGTATTTTACCTCCAGTTATTTTAAATGGATTCATAGTTTCAATTTGGGTATCTTTTTTTACAAAAATGCCTTACTGGTATACTGTACTAGGTATAGGAGTAGGTGAATTAGCATCTGTGGCAATATTTGGCAGTATTATACTTCATGTATATGAGAAAACTAAACAAAGTAAACTATAAATTGTTTTAGATATTCTTGTAAAATATTGATAAAAACTATATAATATATAGGGAAATAATGGTGTGAAGGTGGAGATTCTGTGGTAGAATTAGCAAAAAGGAAGAAATACGTAAAAAAAATTACTATCTTTATATTACTGCTGATTGTTATTTTCATATTTAGCATAAAAGTGTATCTTCAAAAAGCCTCAGAACCAGTAAATGCAGGAAACTCTGAAGATATAGTAATAGAAATTCCATCAGGTAGTTCGACTAACAAAATTGCTAATATTCTTAAAGAGAATGGTTTAGTTAAAAGTGAAATAGTTTTTAAAAATATTGTAAGAAATAAAAAACTTGATGGAAAATTGAAAGCAGGAAAATATACATTAAATAACGGTATGAATCTTGAGCAAATTGTTTACCAATTAGAGGCTGGTGGAAAAAATGAAAATATAGTATATTTTACTATTCCTGAAGGATATGAAATAAAAGATATTGCTGAAAGACTTGATGAACTTAAATTAATAGATAAAGAAGTTTTTCTAGAGTTAACTGCTGATGCTAGTAAGTTTTCGGACAAGTTTTCTTTTTTAAAGGAATTGCCTAAAGAACAAAGTTTAGAGGGCTTTTTATTTCCTGATACTTATGAGGTATATGTAAATGTAAGTGAAGAAGAAATAATTGAGAGGATGCTTTCAAGATTTGAGCAGTTCTATGAAACAGATTTAAAAAAAGAAGTTGAAAAATCCGAGTTAGATTTAAATGAAATAGTCACTTTTGCTTCAATTGTAGAAAAGGAAGCTAGAGTTGATAAGGAGCGCTCAACAATTGCAGGTGTGTTATACAATAGATTAAATATAGATATGCTTCTTCAGGTAGATGCTACAGTACAATATGCCTTAGGGGAAAGGAAACAACGTCTATTATATAAGGATTTAGAGGTTGAATCACCATATAATACCTATATTCATAAAGGACTGCCCCCTGCTCCCATTGCATCGCCAGGAGGAAAATCTTTAATAGCCACTGTAAAGCCTTCAGATGTAGATTACTTATATTATGTTTTAAAAAAGGATGGAAGTGGTGAACACATATTTACAAAGACTTATGAAGAACATTTAAATGCTAAATCACAAAAATAGGGTTTGTATAAATATGTATATAATACGTGGGTAAATAATTACCACGTATTACTTTTGTAAAAAGGGAAGTGTTATATATTGTCAAATATAAATTATAATTATATAGGTGAATATATTAGAAGTATTTTACCAGAGGATTCTATAAAATTAAAAGAAATCAAAACTTATGCAGACAATGAGCATGTACCTATCATTTGTCCTGAAGTAGGACAGCTTATTAAAGTATTGTTGAATATAACTAATAGCAAAAATATTTTAGAGATAGGTACTGCCATAGGATATTCTTCAATATTAATGGCTGAAGCAACTAATTCTAATACAAAAATAACTACAATAGAAAAAAGAAATGATATGGTTGAAATTGCTAAAAAGAATATAAAGGAAAGTAATTACGATGAAAGAATAAAAATTATAATGGGAGATGCAAGAGAAATTTTGCCACAATTAGAGGAAAAATATGATTTTATATTTTTAGATGCAGCTAAAGGTCACTATCTAGATTTTTTTAATAAATGTAGTAGAATATTAAAAAAGGATGGAGTAATATTATCTGATAATGTATTATATAAAGGAATGGTAGCTAATGATGAATTAGTTGTTAGAAGAAAGAAAACTATTGTAAAAAGAATGAAAAACTATTTAGAATATTTGTCTCGGCTAGAAAACTATAGTACAGCTATTATTCCTATAGGGGATGGAGTTGCATTAACTTACAAGAAGGAGTGATTAAGTTGAAAAAACCGGAATTATTGGCTCCAGCTGGTGATATAGATAAGCTAAAAATGGCTATAATATATGGAGCTGATGCAGTATACTTAGGTGGAGAGGAATTTGGTTTAAGGAAGGCATCTAAAAATTTTACATTAGATGAGATAGATGAAGGAGTTAAATTTGCTCATAAAAGAAATAAAAAAATATACGTAACTTTAAATATAGTACCTCATAATGAAGATTTAATTGGATTAGAAGAATATGTTAAAAGGTTAAGTGATATTAGTATAGATGGTGTTATTGTTTCAGACCCTGGAGTATTTAGTGTAGTTAGAAGGACAGCTCCTGACTTACCAATACATTTAAGTACTCAAGCTAGTGTAACTAATTACGAAACAATAATGTTTTGGTATAATTTAGGGGTAAGAAGAATTGTAATAGCTAGAGAATTATCATTAAAGGAAATAAAAGAAATAGTTAATAAGGTACCTAAGGATTTAGAAATTGAAGCTTTTGTTCACGGTGCTATGTGTATATCTTATTCCGGAAGATGTTTACTTAGCAATTACATGGCTGGTAGGGATGCTAATAGAGGCGCATGTGCTCATCCTTGTAGATGGAAATATTATTTAATGGAGGAAAAAAGACCTGGAGAATATTATCCTATAGTAGAAAATGATAAAGGTACTTTTATATTTAATTCTAAGGATTTATGTATGATTGAGCATATTCCTAATTTGATAGCTAGTGGTATCTCTAGTTTTAAAATAGAAGGTAGGGTGAAAAGCCAATACTATGTAGCAACAGTTGTCAGAGCTTATAAAATGGCAATAGACAAGTATTTTGAAAATCCTAATAATTATGAATATAAGGAAGAATTGCTAAATGAAATTAAAAAAGCTAGTAATAGGGATTTTACAACAGGTTTCTATTTTAATAAACCTACGGAAAAGGATCAAGTTTATACTAGTAGTTCCTATAGGAGAAATTATGATTTTGTAGGATTAATTCTTAATTATGATGAAGAAACTCAATTGGCAACTATTGAACAGAGGAATAGAATGTTTGTAGGAGATGAAGTAGAAGTTTTTGGGCCAAATAAAGATGTATTCATACAAAAAATAGATAATATGTGGAATGAAAAGGGAGAGGAAATTGATGTGGCTCCACATCCTCAACAGATTATAAAAATGAAAATGAAAGAACCTGTAGAGAATTGGGATATTATAAGAAGAGCTAGAAAGGACTGATTAAAGTTGGGGGAAACATTGTTAATTGGTATTGCAGGAGGGACAGGTTCAGGGAAATCAACAGTTGCAAAGGAAATATATCGTTCTATAAAAGATAGAAATGTTGTTATTATTGAACAAGATTCCTATTATAAAGATCAGAGTAATTTATCCTTTGAAGAAAGGGTGAAGACAAACTATGACCACCCCTTTGCTTTTGATAATGATTTATTAATTGAACATTTAAAAATTTTGTTGAAGTATGAACCAATTGAAAAGCCTATATATGATTTTGAAAGACATACTAGAAAGAAAGAGACTATTACTGTATATCCAAAAGAAATAATTATGTTAGAAGGAATATTAATATTAAATGATGAAAGAATTAGAGATTTACTTGATATTAAAATATTTGTAGATACGGATTCTGATGTAAGGGTCATAAGACGTATTACAAGGGATATTAGAGACAGGGGAAGGACCTTAGACTCAGTGATAAAACAATATATGACTACTGTAAGGCCAGCCCAACTGCAATTTGTAGAGCCTACTAAAAAATATGCGGATATTATTATTCCAGAAGGTGGCTATAATAAAGTGGCTATAGACGTAATTGCTACAAAAATTAATTCTATGTTATAAACTTTTTATAATACCCCCGTTACATTTGGGAATACTAAAAGTACCAATGTAATGGAGGTTTTATATGAAAAGGTTTAAAAAGAATATCATTAAAACAAGAATTATGAAATTATCCTTATTAGTTTTTTTGGCTTTTACATTTTTGTCTATTAGACTTTACCATATACAAATTATAAAATCCAATACCTATAAAAAGGATGCTTTAAGACAAAGAAGTAAAGAGGTAGTTATTTATCCAGATAGGGGAACAATATATGATCGAAATTTAATTCCTTTAACGAATAAAAAAAGAGAATCATCGCTATATGTATATAGGGATGATTTGCAGAAGAAAGAAGTTGGAAATTATCTTAATAAATATCTAGGTATTAATAAAGATGAAATTAATGAATTGTTAATGAATGAGAAAGAAATTTTAGAACTCCCTCTAGAAAAAGAAGTAAAGCTTCCTGATCCTCCAAAGGAATTATATATAATTGATAAGACTTTAAGGTATGATCATAGGGATTTTTTATCCCATGTAATAGGTTATGTTAAAAAAAGTGAAAATGCTGGTGCATATGGAATAGAAAAAGTATTTGATGATATTTTAAAGAATCAGGAAAAACGTTCAATATTTTTTGAATTTGATGGAAAGAAGAATCTTATACCCGGAGGAGGTTATGTTTCCACAAAAAATAAAAAAACTAGTTTTCCATCTGGTGTTAAATTGACTATCGATTATCATATTCAAAAAATTATAGAAGAATCAATAGATAAAGAAAATAGCAAAGGTGCAATAATAGTGGCAGATGTAGAAACTGGGGATATATTAGCTATGACTAGTAGGCCTAATTTTAATCAAAATGTTATTGATTCATATTTTAACAGAGATAATATGGAGTTATATAATAAAGCTATACAAGTTTCCTATCCACCTGGCTCTTTGTTTAAGATTGTAGTTCTTCTTTCAGCTTTAGAGGAAAATCCTAATATAATATATGATAATTATTTTTGTAAAGGATATGAGGAAATTGGAGGCACATTAATAAATTGTAACGAACAAGAGGGACACGGTAATTTGACTTTAAATCAAGGATTTGCTCATTCTTGTAATTCAGTTTTTATTCAAATAGGTAAAGAAATAGGTAGTGAAAAGATAATGGCTATGGCCGAAAGACTTGGTTTTGGAAAGAAGATAAATATTGGACTATTAGAAGAAGTAGAAGGAAATTTGCCCAAAGAGAGAGAGTTGTTGGGACCAGCTATTGGTAATATATCCCTTGGCCAAGGTAATATTGAAGTAACTCCTATACAAATAACAAATATGATGATGGTTATAGCAAACAATGGTATAAGAAAAGATATTTCAATTATAGATAGTATAGTTTCAGAAGAAGGTAGATTGGTAAAAGAATATAATAGAAGTGATGATGAAAGGATAATAGATGAAACAAATTTTGAAACTCTCAAAGATTATTTAGAGGATGTAATAAAGTATGGGACTGGTAGAAGTATAGAATTAGATGAAATTGGAGGGGCTGGTGGGAAAACAGGCTCTGCTGAAGGAGTAATTAATAAGAAACATACTATACATGGATGGTTTTCTGGATATTATCCTAGGAATAACCCTAAGTATGTTGTTACAGTTTTTATTGAAGATGATTATAGGGGCTCTTCATCAGCAGTTCCGATTTTTGAAAAGGTTATAAAAGAAATTAATGAAATTAAACGATAGGACTGGCACAACCACCATCTTTCATACATATACTTTAGTATGGGAGAAGATGGAGGTGCTTCTATGTCATTATCTTTAATGACCAATTTATTTTGTTTTTTTAAGCCTTTTTTATTTTACACTGGTTATATATCTAGCAACAGTTCTTTTCCTGAACCCCTTTCTAAGGAAGAAGAGGAAAAATATTTACAACTATATGCTAAGGGAGACGAAGAGGCTAGAAATGTTTTAATAGAGAGGAATTTGAGACTTGTAGCCCATATGGTAAAAAAGTATAACAACACTGGCAAGGATACAGATGATTTGATTTCTATAGGGACAATAGGGTTGATAAAAGCCATTAAAACTTATGATCCAACTAAAGGCACTAGACTGGCAACCTATTCTGCTAGATGTATAGATAATGAAATACTTATGACTATTAGATCTAGTAAAAAAATTAAAACAGAAGTTTCTTTATATGAACCTATAGGTATAGACAAAGAAGGAAATGAGATTTCTTTACTGGATATATTAGGTACTGAAATAGATGATATCTTGGATCAGGTCCATTTAAAATTATTAATAAGGAAATTGTACAATAAGATAAATGTTGTATTACAAGATAGGGAAAAGAGAATAATAGAATTAAGATATGGCTTAGCAGATGGTGGCTATTATACTCAAAAAGAAATTGCAAAAGAATTAGGAATATCCAGATCCTATGTATCTAGAATTGAAAAAAGGGCAATTAAAAAACTTAATAAAGCATTAAATGATATACCTATATAATATTAAAAAATTAATTAGAAGAATATAAAAAAATGTAAATCCAGGAGAACCTGGATTTACTTACTTGGTGCTATTCTTCTAAAAATTTCTTCAATCTCATTTGCAAAACCTGATAGAGGTTTACCATCTTCTATATCATCAGCCATGCTAACAATTCTTTTCCAAATATCTGGATCGGCTGATACTCCCACATTTTCGATATTTCTATCAGTATCTTTAACTATTTTTACAACCTTTCTTTTTAACTCGTTTGTCATTTCACCTTCTACATCTTCATCAAGATCTATTCCTACTAAAGCCGTTTTTCCACTAATAACTACAGCAGCATCCTCTATATCTTTTAAGTCAGTACACTTTTTGACAATTCTATTATGTCTATCTTTCATGTTTGTTATGTCATTGTTATCTGTTAAGTCATCATTTCCATCGTTCCTACCATCCCTATTGTTTAAATCTAGATCTGTGTCATCAACTATGCCGTTGTTGTTATTGTTGTTATTATCTATATTATTGGGAGTTGTAGGAGCTCTATTTTCATTTCTTCTGTCTTCAGCTACTCTATTTTCAAGCCTATCCTGGGTTTGTGTATCTGGTTTTTGAGGAGTTTTTGGTTGACAACCAAAAAGGGTTATTGATATTAGCAATAATCCTAATATTAATATAAACTTATTATTTTTTTTCAAAACTTTCACCTCCTATATCTATTTTTACAAATTACATAAAAATTATGAATACTGTTTTTAAGTTAAATGTATAAAACATGCAAAAACTATCATAACAGATGTTATCATAATTGATAATAAATAAAAAACAAAACAAATGATATACTATAAAAGAAAGAAGGTGAATATATGAATATTAACTGGGAAACTGGACTTTATTGTTTAATAGGAAATCCAATTAACAAAAGTTTATCACCAGATATCCATAACTATTTTTTTAAAATTAATAATTTAAATGATATTTATTTATCCTTTAACGTTGAAGAACAAAATTTAGAAAATCTTATTATGGGATTAAAGTCTTTAAATGTAAAAGGATTTAATGTTACAATTCCACATAAAATTGAAATAATTAACTATATGGACGAAATTACAAAGGAAGCAAAACTATTAGGTGCTGTAAATACAGTAATAAATGCTGATGGTAAATTAATTGGTGATAATACAGATGGTAAAGGATTTATAAAGTCATTAAAGGATGAAAAAGTAAAAGTAGAAGAAAAAGAAGTTTTAATAATAGGAGCTGGTGGTGCTGCTCATGCTATTTCAATTTCATTAGCTATAAACGGGGTCAAAAAAATTACTATACTTAACAGGAAAAAAGAGAAAGCTAAAATTTTAAAGAAAAAAATTAATGAAAATTTTAAAGATGTAATTGTAAATTATGATTCTATAACAGATTTTCATACCGATGTGTTTAACTCAGATATTGTTATTAATTGTACTTCAGTAGGTATGTACCCTAATATAGAAAAAACATTAGTTGGATTAAAAAACTTTAAAAGTAAAACGGTAGTATGCGATATTGTGTACAAGCCATTAAAGACTAAATTCCTAGAAATAGCTGAAAAAGATGGTCTTAAAACTGTTAATGGAATCGGTATGCTTGTTAATCAGGCTGTTTTAAGTCAGAAAGTATGGAATAATATAAGTGAGAAAAATGTAGAAAAATGTAGTGAGGAAATAAAAGGATTTTTACTTAATAAATAGAATATTTATAGCAGGTAATAAACAAACTTTTAATTGAAAGATATAGGTGAATAACTATGATGTTATTTAGAAATAGCCAGGGAGTAACTTTAATAGAGTTGGTGATAGTTGTTGCAATCATACTAATTATCCTATCTATTGCTATGCCGAAAAGTGATTCGCTTTTAAATTATAGAGAAAGAAGAGAATTAATGGGTTTTAAGAAAGATATAGTTTTTGCGAGAAATAATGCAATATTTGAATCTACTTTATATAGATTAGATATTAGACCTAAGGAAAATTATTATATAATATATAGACTTTCAGGTAAATGGGAAAAAGTTAAGAGAAAAAATTTAGAAAGTGGATTAAAATTTGAATTTGATTATTTAAATAGGATAGAAGTAATTTTTAATCCAACGGGGGCACCAAATAAAGGTATAAGTATATATCTTATAAGTAGAAAAGAAGAAAAAATTAGAATCACTATTACACCTGCAACGGGAAAGGTTAATATTTACGTGGATGGTGATAAGGTTGTTAGATGAAGAAGGCTATTTCTTAATTGAAATATTAATCGGTATTTTACTTTTAAGTCTTATAGCAATGATAGTTTTACCTATAATCTATAACAGTAATAACAATTTCATGAAAACCAAAATAAAAATGGATATGAGTTTTTTATCAGAAACAATAATTGAAAATCTTAAAGGATATGAAAATATAGATTCTCTAGAAAAATATATTCTAGATATTAAGTTAGAACAGTTAATAGATTTATTAAATGAAGACGGGAAGGTTATTGTAAAATTACCACTCAATAAAAAAAATACAACGGATTATCCTTATTTAGTGACTATAATAAAAGATGATATTGATATAAGATTATGGAAAGTAAGTGTAAAAGTAGAGGAACATGATGAAAGAAAAGAAGGGGTAAATGTTTCATATGAGGCTTATATGCGTAAACCAAGAAAAAAGCTATGAAAAAAAGTTTCTTTTAACTTCATCTGAAGGTTTTACTTTAATAGAATTAATACTGGCACTAAGTATATTTTCTATACTTATAGTATCTTTCTATAGTGTACTTTCCATTTCATTAAAATCAGGGGAAAAGGTAGAATTAGAGGATGAAATTATTCAAAATGGGAAATATGCTTTTAACTATATAATAAGAGAAATACGAACCGGTGATGAAATTATTGCGTCAAATAAGTTTAAGGGCTTAGAAAGGAAGCATCCAGTTAATTTAGGGTTTGTTATAAAAAGAAAAACTGATAATAATAAATATATTTATATTACCTATTATCATTACTTAAATAAAATACGTAGATGTGCTATAGAGGTTAAAGGGGATGAATATCCAGATGGGTATTTATTTCAAGGACATAATACGGTAGCAGAATATATTTATAGTATTAGTAATACAAATATTAGTTTTGACAATAAAATTATAACTTTAGATTTTCAATTAGGTATAGATGAGGACAAGCTAATTAATTTTAGGAATGAGATATATATAAGATGTCCAGTTATTTACTAATTGAGGTGTTAAAATTGTTGAATAATAAAGGGTTTATTTCCCTAGTAGCAGTATTTGTGACTACCATTGTATTAATAATAGCAATTACAATAATTAATTTATCCCATATGAGCTTTTTAACAACT
>DATGTQ010000125.1 GCA_035301805.1 Tissierellales bacterium | reverse complement strand
ACTTTTACTCTTGGGTCTACTAAAGCATAACCAACATCAGCTAGCAAGTTCCCAAGAAGGGTTAAAAGTGCAAAGAACATGTTTAATGCCATAACCAAATTGTAGTCCCTCATATTTATTCCTTCCATTAGTACATTACCTATACCAGGCCACACAAAAACTGTTTCTAATATAACAGCCCCTGAGAAAAGTGATGGTATAGTAAATCCTACAATAGTAATTATAGGAATTAAAGCATTTCTAAAAGCATGTTTATATATAACGACTTTCTCTGATAATCCTTTTGACCTAGCAGTCCTTATATAATCTTGATTAATAACCTCTAACATACTAGTCCTTGTATACCTTACATAACTAGCCATACTACCAATAATCAATACTATTCCTGGTAAAATCATATGGTATAGTATGTCTTTAACTCTAGCTATACCTGTAGCATTCTTTCCTGCTGTAACCATTCCATTTATTGGTAACCAATTTAATTTTACTGCAAAAACATAAATTAATAATAGTCCAAAGAAGAACGTCGGCATGGATATCCCAATTATGGAGAACACTGTCCAAAAGTTATCCGTCCTAGAATACTGCTTGACTGCACATATAATACCTACCGGTAGTGAAATCAAAAATGCAAATAAATACACCACTACGTTTAGTAAAAAAGTGTTCCAAATGAATTTAGGAACTATATCCTTTACTGGTCTTTTGTAAGTATAGGAATTACCAAAGTCACCTCTAAGTGAACGTTGTAGCCACTCCCAATATTGAACGGGTATAGGCTTATCTAAACCTAGTCTTGCCCTTTCTTCTGCCCTTTGTTCTGCTGTTGCTCTTGGATCAAGGTTAGATCCTACTGGATCTCCTGGTGCTAGTTTAATGATTGAAAATAGTAATATTGAAATTATTAAAACTACAGGAATTAAATGAAGAATCCTTCTTACAATATATTTGCCCATGTTTTCCCTCCTTAAATATATTCCTTTAATGTTATAAAGTATATGTTTATACAACACAAACCCGGCGAATACGCACTTACCGGGTTTATTTTGTATTTTAACCTATTTAAATAGTCCACCACAAAAATAATCTATTATCCAATTCCATTTCTATTAATATTCCTGGATGAGTCAGGTCTATAAATATTGACATTTCAAAGTTCTTTGCTCTATTATTTACTATATTCCAAGTATCTCTCATATAGACATATGGATATGGAAGCTCTTTATTCGCTAACTTTTCCATTTACTATAAATATCTTTACATACTTATTAGCCAAAGACATAAATTGCCTTTTACCTCTTAAATTCCTAAAATTATAATATTGTTTAATCCATCCTTACTTTTTACTGGATTGCCAGTAACTTGTCCTATTTTTCCTCTTATTTCGTTGGCATGGCCCATATACTTATTACCATAGCATATTACAATTATTCCTAACACAAGCGTTATCACCAGTATTAAACTAACCCTTATATATATTTTTTTATTTTAATGTATTATACCACCCACAGATTAAGCTGTCAAAACATTTTATATAATGACAATATAATACATTATAAGCTCAGATATAAAAGTATTTAAATGATTCGATTTATTGAAAGTCTTCTGAAAAATCGAAGTGTTATGCTTTCAACCTATCCTTCATTTTAATAGGTAGCTACACATTCTAAATTTACTATATCTATTATAGCATATCTAATTAACTTTTAACAAGTATAACAAAAAATAATTAGATCCGACATACTATTCCATAACTCTCCACTGAGTAGATAGTGAATCAACAGGTATGATCTTTACTGGCTGATTGTTTGAGTTAGTAAAAACCGCTCCCAGTGACTCAAGCTTCATTGACTCATAAAAAAACCCTATAGACATGTCTATAGGGTTTTTTTATCTATTCTAGAGTGGCAAAAAATCTGCCTATTCCATTATACATTCCAGCTGCCATATCTTCTCTAGTTTGTTGCTTTTTAAGCAATGATACATCATTTGGATTGTTCATAAATCCTACTTCTACTAATGCACTAACTAAGTTTTGTTCTCGAAGTACTGCTAAATCACTATTACCGTATAAAGTTGAAGTTTTTTTGGAAAATTTACTTTTAGATTGCATCTCCTGATTTAGCATTTGAGCAAATAGTCTTCTACCATCATCATTATATCCATTATAATATACTTTGCTAGGTTGTCCGTTATTATCTGATATAATTGTTGGACGATAATATACCCTAATTCCTGATGCACTAGTTTGGCTACTAGCCATAGTTGAGTTATTGTGTATCGAAATGAATATTATATCGTCATAACTTTTTGCTTTATCAAATATTTTAACTAAGTTTTCATTAGCAGGCGTTAACCTACTTCCACCTGTATACTCGTTCACATTATTCCTTAGTGTTTTAAGTTCTGCTAATTCATTTCTAAGTTTTGTTTCTTTAGTTTCTAAAGCTTTTAATCCAGTTTCTTCGCTATTTAATATTACTATATTTTGTCCTATTTCTTCTTTTTCTTTTAATTTTTCATCATTTTCATTAGTTAGTTCATTTATTTTTTCTTCAATATTTTTTGCTTCTGCTTTTAATTCTTCTAGTTCATTTTGTTCAAGTTCTTTTGTTTCGTCTATTTTTTCAGTTTCTTCTACATTTTTTACTTCTTCATTTTCATTTTCTATTTCCTCTTCTGTTTCTTCTGTTTCTTCTATTTCTTCTGTTTCTTCTGTTTCTTCTATTTCTTCTACTTCTTTCGTTTTATCGGTTTCTTCTACATCTTTTATATCTTCTGTTTCTTCTATATCTTCTACTTTTTCTACTTCCCCATTAGTTTCTTCTGGATTTACATTTGCATATTTTTCTTCTTGTATTTTTTCTTCTGTTAATTTAATATTTTCTTTTAATTCACTTAGTTCTGAATTTAACTTAGCTATTTCTATTTCATTTCCTTCAATTTCTTCCTTAGTTTGCATTAGAGAATTTTGTGTAGTTCTTAATGTTTCATTTTTCGTATTAGCAGCTTTAATATTATTTTCTAACTTTGCAATTTCTTCTTCTACCCTTTTAATTTCTTCATCTATAACTTTTATATTAGCTACATTTGCACGATATTGTAAAGTACGAGCAACATCACTTGTACGAGTCATTATAACTTCTGCTCCAGCTTTTTTAAGCATTCGTTCAAGTCTTTTAGCCATATCTAGGGTAAAATCTTTTTCTTTATATCCACTACCAGATGCTCCTGGATCATTTCCACCATGACCTGCATCAATTATAACAGTTTTGCCTTTTAATGAGCCGGCTTTAACTTCATAGGGTATATAATCATCGGTATCAGGTTCCTTGTTTTGTGGATATAGTTTGTTTATTGTATTTTTACCAACTATACCATCCACTGCTAAGCCCTTTGCACGTTGAAATGCTACAACCGCATTATAAGTAGCTGGGCCAAAGATTCCATCTACCTTACCAGCGTTGTATCCTAACTCATTTAAACGTCTTTGTAGTTCAACTACTTGTGGACCTCTACTACCCCTTCTCAAGGTTTGTGTTATAGGTACCCTATTTACAGGTGGTGGCGTAGGTTTTGGTGTTGATTGGGAGTACAGTTTATTTATTGTATTCTTACCAACTATACCGTCTACCGTCAAGCCATTGGCCTTTTGAAAAGCTACAACTGCATTATATGTAGCAGGACCAAAACTTCCATCTACCTTACCTGCATTGTAGCCTAATTCATTCAAACGTTTTTGTAATTCGGATACTTGAGATCCTTTACTACCTCTCCTCAAGGTTTGTGTTATAGGGGTACTATTAGTAGGTGGTGCTGGTTTTGATATTGGTTTTGAGTACAGTTTATTTATTGTATTCTTACCAACTATACCATCTACTGCTAAACTATTGGCCCTTTGAAATGCTACAACTGCATTATAAGTAGCAGGACCAAAACTTCCATCTACCTTACCAGCGTTGTATCCTAATTGATTTAAACGTTTTTGCAATGTAATTACCTGGGAACCTTTACTACCTTTTCTCAAGGTTTGAGTTATAGGTGCACCATTACTGTTACTGCTTGTACTACCTTCAGATGGTTTAGTACTATTAGAATACAACTTGTTTCTCGTGTTATTTCCTACAATACCATCTACTACCAGTTTATACTTTCTTTGAAAAGCCTTAACTGCATTTTGAGTACGGCTACCAAAGATACCATCGGCTTTACCGCTATTGTACCCTAAGCTGTTTAGCCTTTGCTGAAGTTCTTTTACATCTGCTCCTCTGCTACCCATCTTCAACAACCTATTAGATGCTGCTTCTGATACAGATCCAAAGACCAATGTGGTAATTAAAAGAATTAACACC
The DNA here is from genome assembly GCA_035301805.1 of Tissierellales bacterium. Taxonomy (NCBI): domain Bacteria; kingdom Bacillati; phylum Bacillota; class Tissierellia; order Tissierellales; species Tissierellales bacterium. The sequence continues at coordinate 9,865 of DATGTQ010000125.1, read as the reverse complement.
AAATATGGTGTCTTCTTGTTCATATTGTCACCCCCTTTCACCTTTACTATTAAATCATTAGTAAAGAAACAAATCAAGGTTCTTAAATATTTTCCATGTTTTTTGGACTTAGGACCTATGTCTAAAATTTTTTATAAAAACCGTGACACAATATTGTATCACGGTTTTTATATACCCTAATAAATTTTTAATTATCACCTAGTCTTTCCTCTATTAAATCAGCTAATTCTTCTGCCATATCAGAAATTTGTTTAATATCTTTTCCTTCTATCATTACTCTTACTAATGGTTCAGTCCCTGAAGGCCTTATTACTACTCTACCTTCCCCATGAAATATTTCTTCTAACTTTTCTATTTCTTCTTTTATAACTTCATCTTCTAAATACTCATATTTAAGTTCTTCCTTTACTTTTGCATTTTTTAAAACTTGTGGCAAACTAGTCATTAGACTATTTAATTCAGACATCTTTTTACCTGTTTTCTTCATAATTGATGTTAATTGTAATGCTGTTAAAAGACCATCACCTGTTGTATTGTGCTCTAAAAATATAATATGCCCTGATTGTTCTCCTCCCAGCACATAGCCATTCTTATACATTTCTTCAATAACATATCTATCTCCAACTTTAGTTTTAACTATATTCATTTTATTCTTTTTTAAATAATTATCTAAGCCTATATTAGTCATAACAGTACCAACTACTGTGTCTTTATTTAATTTTCCTTCCCCTTGTAATTGGGTAGCACATATAGCTAATATATGGTCTCCATCCATTGTTTCCCCTTTATCATCAACTGCTATTAATCTATCAGCATCTCCATCAAAAGCAATGCCTATATCTGCTCCCATGTTTAATACCAATTCTTGTACCATAGTAGGATTAGTGGAACCACAATTTACATTTATATTTACACCATTTGGTTCATTATTTATTACTTTTATTTCTGCATTTAAATCTTCAAATATTTTAGGTGCTACATTAGAAGCAGCTCCATTCCCACAATCCATTGCTACTTTTACACCGGCAAAATCTAAGCTGATTGTTTCTTTTAGAAAATTAATATATTCAATTTCTCCATCTTCAAAGGTTACTTTATTACCTATATCTTCACCAATAGGCCTTAAAGGGATTTCTATATCATTTAATATGTAATTTTCAATTTCTTCTTCTATATCATCATTAAGCTTAAACCCATCTTCATTAAAAAATTTAATACCATTATATTCTATAGGATTATGAGATGCAGAAATTACAATACCAGCTAAAGCATTATGCTTTCTTGTTAAATAAGCTACAGCTGGTGTAGGAATTATGCCTACTGAAATAACATCTAATCCTGTGGAACAAATCCCCGCTACTAAAGCCGCCTCTAACATATCTCCAGACTTTCTAGTATCCCTACCTACAACAATAGTTCCTTTTTTATCATTTGATAGTACATAGGCACCTGCTCTTCCAACTTTATATGCTAGTTCTGGGGTTAAATATTCATTTGCAATACCTCTAATACCATCAGTTCCAAATAATTCTCCCATTTTTTCAACCTCCTGATAATTATATGCTATTATAATAGCATATCAGTTTCTACTACACAATGTTTAATTTCTTTATTCTAAAAATGGGTATTCCATCAATACTATTTCTTCCAAAACTTTTTTACTATTTTTAGAAGGATCTTCAATTACAATATCTAATAAAAACCCTAAAATGTCACCAATAATTTTTCCTTCTGAATACCCTAAATTTATAATATCATTTCCATCAATCTTTAAATGCTTTATATCAAAAGCTTCGTTTTCTTCAAGAGCCTTTTTTACCCTCCCCTCTAATTCCAGTATATTCTCGATAGAGGCCTCCGAACTAGAACACTTCCTATCAGCTTTTTGTAAATCAAATAAATTGAAAATATTTTTCTCTCCTACCCTTTTAATTAATCGTTTTACTCCTTTATCTGAGAAATTACCATATTTATTCATATGCTCCTTTACCAGTATTAAAACCTCTTCAGTGAAAGCATTAGAGCATTTAAATCTTTTTAATACTTTCTCTCCAATTTCAACACTTAATCTATCATGCCCATAAAAATGTCCTATTCCATCATCATCTAATGTAAAGGTTAAAGGTTTGCCAATATCATGAAGTAATGCTGCCAATCTTACCGATAATATAGAAGGTGAATAATCAACAACACATAAAATGTGATTATATACATCTTTATCATGATGGGGATTATGTTGTTCAAATCCAATAGTTGGAATTAGTTCTGGTAAAATAAATTCTAATAATTCAAGTTCTTCCATTAATTTAATTCCTATAGAAGGTTTTTCACACAGTAATATTTTAAAAAATTCTTGTCTAATTCTTTCAACGCTAACCTTTGAAATATTCTTGCTTAATTTTTTACCTGCAGTATAAGTTTTATCTTCTATACCAAAATTTAATTTACAGGCAAAACGTACTACTCGCATGATTCTTAAATAGTCCTCAGAAAACCTATCTACAGGATTACCAACAGTGATCAATCTTTTATTTTTTAAGTCTTCAATTCCATTAAAAGGATCTATAAAACCAGTTCTATTGTTATAAGCTATTGCATTTATTGTAAAATCTCGTCTAGATAAATCTTTTTCTATTGAAGACAAAAATTTAATCCATTCTGGTCTTCTTCCATCTACATAGTCTCCTTCACTTCTATAAGTTGTAACTTCCACATCCCCTTCATTTAAATGTACGACTATAGTACCAAATTGCTTCCCTACATTAATAGTAGTTTTGTCTCTAAAAACCTTTTCTATCTCTTCTGGCAAAGCATTAGTAGTCACGTCAAAATCATTAGGTTCTTCTCCAAGTAGAGCATCCCTAACACATCCACCAACAATAAAAGCTTCATATCCATTTTCCTCTAATCTATTTAATACAAACTCTACATATAATGGTATATTTATTACCATAGTATCACTCCAAAATTCTAGTATTTAATATTATATATTTTTCCCTTATATCTCTTTCTAATTTTTAAAACATATTTAGGATCTCTATTTTGATTCCACACTTCTACAGTTGCCTTTTCATAAGGACACCAAATGCACTCCATTTCCGGTATAGCAGATATAGGAGTGGAATGGAGAATTTATTATAGATGTAAACTGTCCTCACTTTATAATGCTTCTTTTCTCTTTCTATTATTTAACATAATTATACACTATATATTACCATCTTTAAACCTATAATAGAAAATACAATATTTTATGTCTTGTATAAAATATTTACATGCTAGTTTTCAACTGAAATTACAATAATAAATAGTAAGATCTATCTTTCCCTACATGGAAAAATGAACTATAAAATTATATTATAGAAATTGTAAATAAATTTATTGGTATAATATCCAGATCATAAAAAAGCAATACTCAAAACCTAAAATTAAATGAACAATAACCTTTATTTTGTCGAAATTAAAAGTATTATACACGCTAATATAGTGAAAGTTACAGAATAAAAATAATAACAATAATTCTAGTTTATACAGGAAATTTTTATCTAAAACTACATAATTCTATGTTTTCTATAGGTTTTCCCTCATTATTTCCGAGGAAATATTCATAAATAAAAAAGGCGTCTAATTTATAAACGCCTTTTCGCTGACTTTAATAATATACCTTCATTATTTTGTTACTAATTAAATAGCATAATCATAACTTCCAAATAAATCTCCTTTTAAATACTTAATTAAAAACTTAGTTTCAATCTGTTTAAGATTTCTTCCAATTGCCCTAGAATCAATATTAAATTTTTCATCATAAAGATCAATAATATATGTTATTTCATCATGTCTAATATTAAACCTTTTTGCTAAGGCTTCTAAAGGTACAAGTCCTGTTGGTATATCTTCTTCAACATACCTTTTTTGAGGCACAGACATTTTTTGGTATGTAGGAGTACGTTTTATTGCAGAACAAATTGATTCTCCTTCTATTCTCCTAACACCATAGGTTACATCTAGCCAATGTTGTGCTGATAAAATAGCATTATTAACTTCCTTTAAATAATCATGTCTCAAAACCCTTAGTTCATTAATATTGTCCATATGTTCTAATTCAGCCATTCTCATATGATTCATTATTTCTTTCCATCTAACCTCCCTAGAAGGAATAGAAGAATCAAAAACTGATAAATCTAGGTAGCTAGCAATATGGAGTCTAGTTTGATCAATCCCTTCTATACATTCTCCTACATCACTCCTTGCAGCTATACCTTGCATATAGAAAGAATAAGCCTCCCCTCTTTTTTCACTTTCTTTTATATCTTCATAATTTAATATATAAGGCGCTGCGTGGAAAACTGCACCGATGTTCCCTAAAGATGTACTAGCAGGAATATTATTGTATAGAACTTGTGGGAAGATTGTTTCAATTAAATCAATATCTTCATCCTTAAACTCACCTTCTACGGAAGCCATCCAATTTCTTTTTCTCCTTTTTATATATACAATTCCAGGGTATGGTGATTTAGCTGAATAGGGCAAAGTCGAAAAACAAATAACAGGATAATTTCCCCCTAATATATTCCAAACATAGGGTGTTGCAAGAGTTCTGCTACAGCCTAAAATTAAGGGAGTTCTTTTCTTTATAATTCCTGCTTCTTTAAGATTAGCAACAGTTTCTACAATATACTGTGAAGGATGTGAAATAACTATAATATCTGAGTGTTCTACTAACTCATTTAAATCACATCCAACTTTACTATTATTTAGCTTAAGAAAACGACTTTTTTCTTCAGTAATATCTTTGGGCCTTTCTAACATAATTCCTTTTTTACTTTGTACTTCATTAATAAATTCTAAACCATGTTGTGATGGTCTAGCATATCCGTATACATCATATCCTTTTATAAGAAAATCTGCTAAAAATGCTTTCCCCCCCTGAGTGCTAACCCCATAAATACCTAACTTCATAACCAAATCATCCCCCTCATTAATTTAATTATAAAATAACACAATAGATTTTCTCTTAATTCAGCTAAAACTTCACTAATCGATGTAACCTGTTTTTTTCTGATAAGATTTTATCATTTTTAAAGTCTACAGCATCTATAAATCCATACTTCATAGCTTTTGTATGTAATTTCTCTTGCCTATAATCTGGATGCATTATACCAGGTGCAGCCATATATCCTTTCCTTATAGCATTAGTCAAAGTCTTGCTATCCGCTAAATAAGGAGCTAACGTCGATAAATCATCCTCCTTAAATAAAGGATTAAGTTTTGCTATTTCTTTTAACAAAAATGACGCTTCATTAATTAGATGTACTTTTCTATTTAAAACCGCAGGATCATAAATATACTTAACTAAATCTGGCTTGTTTTCCTCAAATACCCTTATAGCTCTACGAACTATTTGTGAACTTTCAATAATATCCTCCGGTGTCGCTGCGTGGTTTGCTTCGCAATAACTTACAAGGTGAATTATTTGTGGTTCGATGCACATTTGTAATAATGTAGATCTTGCCAATTGGTAACGCGCTGTCTCCATATCTGGACTTAAATGTTCAATTCCTGTACGAGTTTCCTTCCACATTCTTGATGAAAATTTACCTAATATCTTATTTGAAATTTCAATAGCTGCAGACATCTTTGCAATATCTGCCAAATCTCCTGTTTCAGCAGGTTTATTAAACTGAAACTGATATATTCTATCCTTTACTCCAGATGCGACCATAACTGCAGTTATTAAAGCATAATCTGTTACTATTAAGGCGTCATGGGCATATCTAGATGACCATTGATTAGGATCATTCATCTCAACTGGTATGCCTAATTTTGCAAGCTTTTTAACAGCCAAAATATGTTCCTCAATAGACTCACTGACGGATAACGGACCTCTTCCATCTAATTCATTAAACCAAAACAGTGGAATAGCCTGGTGTGCCCCAATTAGCATTCCTGCTTTTACACAAATATCAATAAAATTTAATATATCAGACACATGAGCATAGGGCTTTATAGATGGATAATTTCCCTGTCTAGTTGCTTTAAAAAGACTTACTAAATCATTATAGCCCTTATATGGTACCCCTCCATCATTTTTTCTCCTTTTAAATTCTTCTGGTTTCCCAAAATATCTTTGGGACAAATCAGAAGAGCCTAAAGAAATTTCATCCACAACTTTTGCACTAGCTAAAATTTTTATCCCTTCTACTGTAGGATAGATTGAATTTGAAGGGATTCCAAAATGTGTACGTATTAATGGTCTTTTTGCTTCTTTATGCCTATGTGTAAGAGAAATTTTTCCCTTGTCAGATGGTATATTTAATGGTGGCTCAAAACGATATTTTTCATCTGCAATTACTTCCTTTGCTAGCTGATCCAATTCTTTAATCCTATAAGGAAATAATTCTTCCTTAAGCTGTAATAAAATCTCTTCCCTTCTATCATGATAAACTTCAAAATAATCTAAACTTGCAGCGGCCTTTACTAATGGGTTGGTTTCAGGTGGAACTAAATACACTTTACAAGGTAGTGTATCTTTCATTCCCTCTAACATTTCAATCGTTTTAGGAAGTCCTGCCAGTGCAATTTTTCTCATTTCACCATCCTGTCTAAATAAGAGTCCTAATTCTTTTAGCTCATATAACGTACGAGTAAATTCCTTCACTCCAATTTCAGGAGTAAGTCTATAACTTATACCAATATAATTAGGTTCATAAAACTTTATGGCTTCTGCTAACCCATCTATTGTTTTTCCTGGTTCCAATACATGGCAATCAATATCAGCAAGTTTACCAATATGACTTGATTTAAATAATCCTTCTGTATGAGGATCATTGCCTATAGTAAAAGCCAAATAAACTTTCTTCATAATAGTACCAGTCCCTTCCTATAAATATTTTTCATAAAATACAATATATAAAGATTTCCTTAAAAAATGTAAAAAAATTATAGGGTCTTATTTCTAATTTTTCATAGTCTAATAAACAGAAATACTAAGCCCCTTTTTACGCTTACGGAATTGATTATTTGGTTAGAGCTGAAGGCTAGCTCTATCTAAAAGGATTCGCCTTAAAGAATTGGATCACCCGTTTCTTAAAAGTAAGAATTCAGCGCTAAATTATAAACTGTTAAAAATTAACAGTTTATATTGCTATTTAAGAGTTTAAAATTTTTGTTATTGCAGGCAAAAATATTAATAAAGTCTTTATGGTATTATATATCTGGATTAATTTGTTTGTAATAATATTAATAAATTAAGATAATCTGTACTACTCGAAATGTTTGATACTAAAAAGTAAAAAATATGTAGTATATGGTAACGTTTCCTAATAAGGCAAGAAAATTATTAACGAGCGTAATATACCCAAAAATATTATATCAAATTATCTATAATTATGCAATAGTAAAAGCTGTACTCTTAACAAAACACAAGAGTACAGCCTTTAAACTTTTTAAAATTACTAATTTATTAATCTATTCACGCTTTTAACTTTTAAACTGTAGCCCCAAGTTGTTCTTTTACCGCTAAAGAACCTTTTTTAATAGCTTCTTCATTTATCGGAAGAAGATGTTTTTTATCTTCTCCAAATACTTTTGTAAAGGCTTTCAAAACTGAATCTGTTTCTACTACTTTTGATACCTCTAAATATGCCCCTAGCATAACCATATTTGCCACTCTAATATTACCTAATTCATCTGCGATATCATTAGCAGGAATATAGTATACTTCTATATCATCTCTTTTAGATTTTTCACCAATTAATGATGAGTTTATAAACAGCTTCCCGCCCTTTACAACAGAATCTTCAAATTTATCAAGAGATGGCTTATTCATAGCAATAGCAGTATTTGAATCTATAACTACTGGAGAACCAACATCTTCTGATGATATAATAACACTACAGTTAGCAGTTCCTCCACGCATTTCGGGTCCATAGGATGGTAACCAGGAAACCTTTTTATCTTCAATCATTCCTGCATAGGTTAAAAGTTGCCCCATTGCCATAACACCCTGTCCACCAAATCCTGCAATAATAATACGTTCTTCCATCTATTCCACCTCCTCAGGAGTTCTAAAGTTTCCTAAAGGATAATAAGGAATCATATTTTCTTCTAGCCATTTAAGACCTTCTTCTGGAGTATATCCCCAGTTAGTTGGACATGTAGATAATACTTCTACAATTCCAAAACCTTTTCCTTCTAATTGTACTTGAAAACATTTCTTAATAGCTTTTTTAGCTTTTCTAACATTAGCTGGATTATGGACAGAAACTCTTTCAACAAATTTAGCTCCGTGAATTGTAGCTAATAATTCTGCCATTCTTATTGGCCTACCAGCATGGGCTTCATCTCTACCATAAGGAGCAGTTGTAGCTTTTTGTCCAACTAAAGTTGTTGGAGCCATTTGTCCCCCTGTCATACCATATATTGCATTATTTATAAATATAGTTGAAATTTTTTCCCCTCTATGAGCGGCATGAACTATTTCAGCTGTACCAATAGATGCTAGGTCCCCATCACCTTGATAAGTAAATACAAAATTCTCAGGTCGAACTCTCTTTATTCCAGTAGCAACTGCAGGTGCTCTACCATGAGCTGCTTCATGCATATCACAATTGAAATACTCATAGGCAAGTACTGAACAACCTACTGGAGCAACTCCTATTGCCTCATCTAAAACTCCTAACTCTTCTAAGGATTCAGCTACCAATCTATGGACTATACCATGAGTACATCCTGGACAATAATGAGTAGGCTTATCTGTTAATCCTCTAGTTTTTTCAAATACTACTGTCATTATATTTCACCTCCATAGATTTTCTTAACTTTATCTATAATTTCATCAGGTGTTGGAACCATTCCACCAGTTCTTCCATGGAAATATACTGGATACTTACCTTTCACAGCTATTTCAATATCATCTATCATTTGTCCAGTATTCATTTCTACAGTTAAAATACCTTTACAATCTTTATTAATTTTTTCAAATTCTTCATAAGGGAAAGGCCATAGAGTTATAGGTCTTATAAGTCCTACTTTGTAGCCTTCTTTTTCAAGCTGGGATATTGCTGTTTTTGCTATTCTAGATGTAGTTCCATAAGCAGAAATAACAACATCAGCATCTTCTATATTATAGGATTCTACTTTAACCTCATTTTCTTTTATAGTATTATATTTTGCTTGCAAATGCTTATTATGCCCTTCTAAAACTTCTGCTGATAGATATAATGAGTTTATTATATTTGGTTCTCTCTTACCTCCTGTACCTACTGTAGCCCAATCTTTTGAAGGCAGTTCTCTTTTCTTTGGTTCCTTAAATTCTATAGGTTCCATCATTTGACCAATCATTCCATCTCCCAATATCATAACAGGATTTCTATATTGGTCGGCTATATCAAAACCTTCTATGATTAAATCAACTAATTCCTGTACATTTGCTGGTGCTAATACCACTAATCTATAGTCACCATTTCCTCCACCTCTTGTTGCCTGGAAGTAATCTGTTTGAGATGGTTGGATACCTCCTAATCCTGGCCCACCTCTCATTATATTAACTATTACACAAGGTAATTCTGCTCCTGCTAAATATGAAATACCCTCTTGTTTAAGCGATATTCCTGGACTAGATGAAGAAGTCATAACCCTTACACCAGATCCAGCTGCCCCATAAACCATGTTAATAGCAGCAATTTCACTCTCTGCTTGTAAAAACACCCCACCTATCTTTGGCAATTCTCTTGCCATATATTCAGGAAGCTCACTTTGAGGTGTTATAGGATAGCCAAAAAAATATTTACAACCTGCTTCTATAGCAGCTGCCCCTATAGCTTCATTTCCTTTCATAAGAACTTTAGCCATGAATAACCCTCCTCTT